>DQCL01000332.1 GCA_003533975.1 Octadecabacter sp.
TTTTGCGCGCTCGACCTAATCAGCCGTCAGCACCGTACTGACCGGGACAATTGCCACTTGGTCATCGCTGTTGGCTGTGCCCCACAAAATCAGTGCCGAGATCGTGTCAGGGCGCATACGCCCGATCAACACAACACCGCTTTCCTGTCGGGCTCGAAATGCTGCTTGGTCAACGAAACGGCGCACGACGCGGGCGTCTTGGCCTTCACCATCCAAGTCTCGGAAAACGACGGCCGCAGGCACGTTTGCAGATTCTGCCGCACGTCCTGCCATATTCAACCCCTGACTTACGGAAACAAAACCACGTCCTTGCGAGGCCAGAATTTCCATCGCCTGTTGCGTCACATCGCGGTCTGATTGAAGCCCACCTTCGCCAACGTCGAGCACGGCTACCGTTTCGGGTAGCATATTGAAAACGCTCTGAAACGTTACCTCTACATCACTTGGCAGTGCCCCCTCAGGCAGCTTTGCCAAAACCGCGACCTCAAACCCGCTCGCGCGGTAGGACTTCATCAAGTCGGTTGCGTTCTCGACGCTTGGGTCAAGGGCGATCGTCACAGGAAACGACAAACCAGAGAGCGCGGCGGCAGCAGCCGACATCGAACCGTCATCTATTAGAATAATGGACATCAGCGGCTTTCCGTCGATGTCGCCAGCATCGGCGGCGTAATCGACTAGCGCGTTGAGAGTTTGAGCAGCGTCCTGTTCTTCACCTGCGTCCTCGCCGGCTGAACCGGGGCGCCGAATGGTTACGCCCGTTCCGCGATCCCCGAGCAGTGTGTTCTGCCCACCTTGAAGCTGCAGGCGCGGAGTCGCAGTTGTTTCAGGTTCGACTGAGGCCAATACATCGTCCGACGGCTGATCCGTCGGCGCGTTTTCAATACCGACATTCGGGCTAACGGGGTCAACTTCATCAGCGCCCAAAGCGTCTGCACCAAGATCCACAACGAAGAAATCTTCGCTTTCTTCTACTGTCGCAGCGGGCTCAGGATTTGGTTCAATTGGGTCAGCAACAACATCGACGTCAACATCAGGCTCCACAACAAGCGTCGGCTGCGACGGCGTCGTCGAGACGGTCAAATCTGCTTCATTATTGGGAACCTGAGGCGCAACTGACTGCGGGTTGGGGAGCACAGGATCAACGGGCTGCGCGAGCAATTCAACACTCTCGGCCGTTTCAGGGGCTTCCATCGCCCCCTCAATCGTTACCACTTCAGGTTCATCCAATGGATCCGTGTCAGCACTTGGGGCCTCGGCATCCGCCTCAACAGCCGCTGGCGCGTCCGGTTCAATGACTTTTGGTTCAACGAGAATGGCTTCGTCGTCCGGCAGTTCTGGCGCTTGTGGCGCTTCAATAGAAACACTGCCGACAGGTGTCGACGGGCTGTTGGTTTCTGCTGGTTCAGTGGTCACAGGGTCAACTTGTGGCGCTTCAACTAACGGCGCTTCTGACGGTGTCACACCAGCCGGCAATTCGGTTACAACTGACGCAGCACCAAGCCCCAAAGCAGAGACCAAGCCCCCAGCCAAAACTCCACCGATCATTCCACGCATGCGCTCGTCGCCTTCTCAAATCAGGTCCGATCGACCTCTGATGAGTCAATTCGGGTTTAATGTGGGCCTTGACGCACCTTGTCGTGCGGCCCATGTATGGCACCACTATACAAGGGGGAGACCGTCGGACGGTAGCCCCAATTTAACCCATCCCAAAGGTGGCAAATACATGCTTCTCTTGATCGATAATTACGACAGTTTCACCTACAATCTAGTGCACTATTTCGGTGAACTCGGCGCGGACGTCATTGTTAAACGTAACGACGCCATTGATGTACAAGAAGCAATGGGAATGGGCGCTTCCGGTATTGTGCTGTCGCCTGGTCCTTGTGACCCCGCCCAAGCAGGGATTTGCCTTGCCTTGACCGAAGCTGCCGCTGCAACCAAAACCCCATTGTTCGGCGTATGCTTAGGCCACCAAACCATTGGCGAAGCCTTCGGTGGTAAGGTCGTGCGCTGCCACGACATTGTTCACGGTAAAATGGGTACGATGCACCACACCGGAAAGTCCGTGTTCGCAGGCCTGCCCAGCCCGTTCGAGGCCACGCGCTACCATTCGTTAACCGTTGAGCGCGACACCCTGCCCGACTGCCTTGAAATCACAGCCGAACTGACCGATGGGACGATCATGGGCCTACAGCACCGCGAGTTGCCAATCCACGGCGTGCAATTTCACCCCGAAAGCATCAAATCCGAACATGGCCACGCGATGCTGCAAAACTTCCTGAATACGATGAAGGTTCCAGCATGAACGAAAAGATGAAACCCCTGATTTACGCGGCCTCAGAAGGCCCGCTCAGCCGTGCTCAGGCAGAAATGGCGTTCGACTGTTTGTTTGAGGGAGAAGCCACAGCCGCACAGATCGGCGGATTGTTGATGGCGATGCGCGCACGTGGTGAATCCGTTTCGGAATACGCCGCCGCTGCAGCCGGAATGCGCGCTCGTTGTGTGCCTGTAAATGCCCCCGATGGCGCAATGGACATTGTCGGCACAGGCGGTGATGGCAAAGGCACACTCAACATCTCAACAGCAACAGCGTTTGTTGTTGCGGGCGCAGGCGTGCCAGTGGCCAAACACGGCAATCGCAACCTCAGCTCTCTTTCCGGTGCGGCGGACGCGCTTGGACAAATGGGCGTCAACGTCATGGTTGGTGCGGATGTTGTTGAACGCTGCATCGCTGAGGCCGGCATTGGTTTCATGATGGCCCCGATGCATCATCCGGCCATCAAACATGTCATGCCCGCGCGTCAGGAACTTGGCTGCAAAACCATCTTCAACATCCTGGGCCCATTGACCAATCCGGCAGGCGTCAAACGCCAGCTAACTGGTGCCTTCGCCCCCGATTTGATTTTCCCAATGGCTGAAACCCTCAAAGACCTCGGCACAGATGCGGCATGGATCGTGCATGGCTCTGATGGCACCGATGAAATCTCAATTTGCGGCCCATCCGCCGTCGCAGCATTGTCCCATGGCATGATCACCTCCCGCGAGGTTCACCCTGAGGACGCCGGATTGCCCGTGCACCCTTTTAGCGCCATTCTCGGTGGCTCCCCTGAGGACAATGCCAAAGCGTTTCGCGCCCTGCTCGATGGCGAACATTCCGCCTACCGCGATGCCGTGTTGCTCAACTCCGCCGCCGCTTTGTTGGTCGCAGGCAAGGTCGAAGGTTTGAAAGCTGGCGCTAAAATGGCCGCAGAAAGCATCGATTCCGGTGCTGCCAAACGTGCTGTTGAAACCCTCGCCAAGATAACACAAGAAGGCTAACGCCAAGCATAGGCAGTTGGACGCCACAGCTCAACTTCAACAGGCGCTTCTGGGTCGGCTGCGCGATCACACTGTTATCGTTCAGCGTCCTTGTCGTCACAGCGCTGCAATCGCGCGACGCATTTAGCCTTGGGCACTTTCGTCTTTTCAGCTCTCTTTGCACTCTTTGGCGCGCCCCTCGCTCTCTCAGGTGGAAACCTAAGCGCACTGCGGTATCGCCTCACCTCTTAACCTTGCCTTTGTTTCTAGCATATCCCGTGGACACGAAACCGGGTGCAGCGCCCTTCCACCCGACCTAACCCCCACAACCGCCAGTATTATCCCGCCAAAATTTTCTCAAATTTTGGCCCCCGCCCGCGGCACGCGCAATTGTCTTCCCCTATTCTGCGCAGTACGTTGCGAGAATGGATATTTTAGACAAAATCAAAGCCTACAAACTTGACCATATCGCCGCTTGCAAAGCGGCACGTCCCTTGTCTGAGGTCGAAGCCGCTGCACGCGCTGCTTCCCCCACACGAGGGTTTGCGAAACGCCTGATTGAGGCCAGTCGCGAAGGCTATGGGCTGATCGCCGAAATCAAAAAAGCCAGCCCGTCAAAGGGTTTGATCCGCGATGACTTCAATCCACCAGAATTGGCGCAGGCCTACGCCGCTGGTGGCGCAACGTGCTTGAGCGTCCTTACAGACGTCCCCTCCTTCCAAGGCGCCGATGAGTTCCTCGTAGCCGCACGCGAAGCGGTCGACCTACCCGCGCTGCGCAAAGACTTCATGTATGACACCTATCAGGTCGCCGAAGCTCGCGCTTTGGGGGCCGATGCCATCCTAATCATTCTCGCTTCCGTCAGCGATGCCCAAGCAGCCGAGCTTGAGGCAGCAGCGATAGAATGGGACATGGACGTGCTGCTAGAGGTTCATAACGAAGAAGAACTCGCCCGTGCTTGTGCATTGAAATCGCCGCTCATGGGGATCAACAACCGCAATCTCAAAACATTCGAGACAACGCTGGACACGACCCGCACCCTCTCTCGCATGGTCCCTGCCGATCGCTTGATTGTCTGTGAAAGCGGATTGTCCACGCCAGATGATCTGGCGGACATGGCGCGCCACGGTGCACGCACGTTCCTTATCGGCGAAAGCTTGATGCGTCAGGATGATGTAACAGCAGCGACCCGCAACCTGCTGGCGGGTGGCACGATAATGGGTGGCGTTTAAGTGTCTGACAAACTGAGCCATTTTGACGACCACGGTCAGGCACACATGGTTGATGTCTCCGACAAAGCCGTGACCAGCCGCATCGCCACTGCCGCAGCTTGGATCAAAATGTCACCCGAAACGCTCGCCCATGTCACCGCAGGCACCGCCAAAAAGGGCGATGTTTTGGGCATTGCGCGGATTGCAGGCATTCAAGCGGCAAAGAAAACCTCTGATCTCATCCCGCTGTGCCATCCGCTTCCGATCACTAAGGTCGCGGTTGATCTTACGCCAGACGACACCCTCCCTGGTGTGCGGATTGAAACAACGGTAAAAACCACCGGACAAACCGGCGTCGAAATGGAAGCACTAACAGCGGCCAGCGCTGCAGCGCTCACCGTCTATGACATGCTCAAAGCGGTACAAAAGGACATGGAAATCGGTGGCATTCGTGTCACCCTGAAAGACGGCGGAAAATCCGGCCGCTTTGAAGCATGATCACCGTTGAGCAAGCACAAGCGCTGTGTCTTGATCTTGTCCAGACGGGCCCTTCTGAAACGGCGCCCCTTGCTGACGCCCAAGGGAAAACACTTGCCGCACCGCTTCAAGCCAAACGTGACCAACCTCCGTTTTCGGCGTCTGCGATGGATGGCTACGCTGTGCGCCGCGACGATGCGGTTCAAGATGCAAAGCTAGACATTGTCGGAGAATCCGCCGCTGGCCACGGTTGGGACGGCACAGTTCAAACCGGCCAATCCGTGCGGATATTCACGGGTGCACCGGTTCCTGACGGTGCCGATTGTGTCGTGATCCAAGAGAACGTGACCACTGACGGTGCGCAAGTAACACTGACTGAGTCTATCGGGAACAACATGAATATCCGCCCGCAAGGGGCTGATTTCAAAATCGATTATACTTTGAAAGCCCCGCGCGTGATTTCTGCCGCAGACCTTGCGCTTATTGCGGCGATGAACCACCCAGACGTCGCGGTCACCCGCAAGCCAAAAGTGGCGCTTATCTCAACCGGTGATGAGCTTTTGATGCCTGGGGGTGATCCTTCACCTAACCAGATCATCGCGTCCAACGTCTTTGCCTTGCAAGCGATGCTGCGTGATGCGGGCGCGAAACCGAACATTTTGCCCATCGCCCCCGACACCCCTGACGCCTTGGACGAAGTCCTAGGACAAGCCAGCGATTGGGGGGCAGATATCATCGTCACCATTGGCGGGGCTTCTGTTGGCGATCATGACCTTGTTGCCCCTGCACTGGACCGCTTTGGTGTAACCCGCAGCTTTCACAAAATCGCGATGCGCCCCGGTAAACCATTGATGGCAGGCGCTAAGGGCACCACGGCTTTCCTCGGTCTTCCAGGGAACCCTGTGTCGGCAATCGTATGCGGCCATTTGTTTTTGCTGCCGATGGTGCGCCGTGCGCTTGGCCAATCCAATGTACTGCCCCGCGCAGTGACGGCCCGATTGACTGCGCCACTCCCGAAGGGTGGACCCCGTGCCCATTACATGCGTGCGCGGTTTGAAGAAGGTGCCGAAAACCGCACAGTCACAGCGTTTGATAAGCAGGACAGCTCAATGCTGACGGTCCTTGCTGACGCGAACTGCCTCTTGCTGCGCCCGATTGATGACACAGCCAAAGACGCAGGTGATCCGGTGACAATCTACCCCATCACATAAGAACAGATTGACACAAAACGAGAACAAGTCTAGAACATCCCAAAGCAAAGACCATTGAGGGAGAGGGCATATGCTCACCAAGAAGCAACTTGATCTGTTGGAATTCATCCAGAAACGGGTGCAGCGCGACGGCGTCCCCCCAAGCTTTGACGAAATGAAAGAAGCCCTTGATCTACGATCCAAGTCGGGCATCCACCGCCTCATTACTGCGCTTGAAGAACGCGGCTTTATCCGCCGCCTCGCGCATCGTGCCCGTGCATTGGAAATCGTGAAGCTGCCTGACGCGCTACAAGCCAAGTTTGATGCACCTTCAGCGGGTGGGTTTCATCCGCGCGTCATAGATGGCGACCGCCCCGACAGCCGACCTGCCGGTGCACAACCCCTTGAAAACGGCGGCGCGATTGAGCTTCCGGTGATGGGCCGGATCGCCGCTGGCGTCCCGATCGCGGCGATCTCTGAGATCAGCCACAATGTGTCGGTTCCCTCTGCAATGGTCGGCAAAGGTGAACACTATGCCCTTGAAGTTAAGGGCGATTCTATGATCGACGCGGGCATCAATGATGGTGATGTCGTGGTGATCCGTGAAAGTTCCACTGCTGACAATGGCGATATTGTCGTGGCCTTGGTGGAAGACGCCGAAGCCACACTGAAGCGTTTTCGCCGCAATGGCGACGCAATCGCGCTTGAAGCTGCAAACCCAGCCTATGAAACCCGTCTGTTCCGCAGCGATCAAGTAAAGGTTCAGGGGCGTTTGGTCGGGCTAATTCGCACCTATTGATCAAACATGCGTCGACGCAGCGATGCCGTGTTCCAAATCCGCTCCCCAGTTCGGTCGCGCACGCTGATGAGGTGCAATGTTCCGTCCTCAACATAGCCCGCCAGCGCCCCCGTTTGGCGCAAACGCCGGATGTCAAAGACCTCACAGCCTTCAATGCTGTCCATCTCCTGATTTGTGATAACGATATCTGCACCACCGCAGCCATCAAGCGCGGCGACAGCTGTTGAACCACGCAGGTTCAGCACGTGTGTGTCCCCGATGATCGCAGACACCGTGCGCCCCTCCTCGACCAATCCGTCGCGTCCGAATGCCACCTGCTGTTCGACGGGTGCACCATCGTTTTCCAACCAGTTACCAACGGCAAAGGACTCGCCGCGCTCTTTGGACACTACACGCCCCGTTTGTGTCATCACACCAATCAACGACCCCGAATCTGCGATCAAAAGAGCAGGCCGTTCGACAGCTTGCCACATGGAAAACGCGACAACGATCGGGGCAAGTCCAATCCAACGGATTCGCCCGCTCCACAGCACAGCAAATAGCCCTCCGAGTGAGATAAGCGCCAAAACCTCAGGGCCAGGTGTCGCGACATGGCGCAGCGCAGCGTCCTGATCTGCTACAAAATGCGCCACACCCAAAATCCATCGCAATCCGAGGTCCATGACCCAAAGGCCGACCATCTCTAGACCGAAGGGCGCAAGAACCGTCGCAACGACGGCCGCGGGCATCACCAATGTTCCCATCAACGGCACAGACAACAGGTTTGCAATGAGCCCGAACTGCGCGATCTGGTTGAAATGAAACGCGGCAAAAGGCGCGGTTGCTAGCCCCGCCACCAAGGACGAAACGAAGACTGCACCGATGGATTTCAGCCATCGTGGAACGTCTGGCAATTCCAGTTGTCGCATCAAAGCAAAGACCGCCACCAATGCGGTGGTTGCGGCAAATGACATCTGGAAACCCGGGCCAAACAGGGCTTCCGGGCGCAACGTAAGAACAATCATCGCCGCAATCGCAACCGCCCGTAGCGTTAATGCCCGCCGATCGAACAGCACGGCCACCAACATGACGGCCACCATGACAAACGCGCGTTCTGTGGATACGTTTCCTCCAGACAGTGCCAAGTAGCCTGCGGCCGCGAGCAATGCGCCCACGGCGGCAATCTTTTTTACTGGCCAATGCAAGGCTGCATGGGGCCAAAGCGCCATTCCATAGCGCAGTGCTGCAAAGATGAATGCTGCAAGAATGCCCATATGCATCCCCGAAATCGCCAGCAGGTGCGCAAGGTTTGACGCACGTAATGCGTTCAAACTGTCTTGCCCCATGCCCGAGCGATCCCCCGTCATGATAGCGGCGGCAAACGCACCGGATTCCCCATCCAACCGATCTTGCACAGCGTGGCTAATCGCAACGCGCTGCCGATAGATCCAAAGGCCAGCGCGCCCTTCTGCAGCTTTGCCCCCCAATAAAACCGGAGTACGCGTATAGCCGACGGCCCCCAGCCCTTCGAACCACGCCATGCGTTGAAAATCAAAACCGCCCGGTTCCACCGGACCGCTGGGGGGCGACAAATGCCCTGTCATCAGCACCACCTGCCCAGGTTCAGGCGTGATGAACCCTTGTTCGCCGTGTAACGAAACCCGCACCGTTGCAGGGGTTCGGCGCAGGTCCATGCGTGCCAGAACCACGCGATCTAGGGTCAAACGCACCGCGTCGGAGCTTGATCGGTCAATCTCGATGATGCGTCCTTGGATCGGTCCGTAATACCGGAACTCCAAAACCGGTTCAGCCACCATATTGGTACGCAACCCAGCAATTCCAAACCCAGCAGCAAGCAATGCAAGTACCGTGATCAGGATACTAACCCGTTCCGAAAGAACCATGAGCGCGGCGAACAATACACCCGATACCCCAAGAGCCGACAAAACCGTCAGCACAGCCGGCTCCTCCGGTGCAGCGAAATACGCTGTAATGCCAATGGCAAATATGACAGGCACCCAGCCGAACAGACCACCACGCTGCGCAGCAATCTGCGCCCACGCGTCATTCAGCATGCGCACTTGTCCTTACCCCGCGCTATTAGTATTCCCGCATCAAGCCCGCCAATCCTAACGAAATGGTGGTTAGCAAAAGGTTAATTTCCCATGTCGCAAGCTCAAGTTGTCACCCGTTTCGCTCCTTCCCCTACGGGGGCTTTGCACATCGGTGGCGCACGCACGGCGTTGTTCAACTGGCTTTATGCCCGTGGACGCGGTGGTAAGTTCTTGCTTCGGATTGAAGACACCGACAAAGCCCGCTCAACGGATGAAAATACGCAGGCCATTCTGGACGGTCTGACATGGCTCGGCCTTGATTGGGACGGTGAACCGACGTCACAAGCAGCGGCAGCGGCGCGTCACGTAGAGGTCGCGCATGAGATGCTCGCCAATGGTCACGCCTATAAGTGCTTTGCCACACAGGATGAAATCGAAGCCTTTCGCGAGGAAGCCCGCGCCAACAAGACCTCAACTCTCTTTCGTTCCCCTTGGCGCGATGTGGCGGAAACTGACCATCCAGATTTGCCATTCGTTGTGCGCCTTAAAGCCCCACGGACCGGCGCGACCACGCTTCATGACGAAGTACAAGGCGATGTGACGTGGCAAAACGAGCAGCTTGATGACATGATCCTGCTGCGCAGCGATGGCAGCCCCGTTTATATGTTGGCGGTTGTCGTGGATGATCATGACATGGGGGTAACGCATGTCATTCGTGGTGATGACCACCTTGCCAATGCGTTCCGCCAGAACCTTATTTATGACGCGATGGGATGGGACAAACCCACCCTCGCCCACATTCCGCTGATCTTTGGTCCGGACGGTAAAAAACTGTCCAAACGCCACGGCGCGACGGGCGCTGCGGAATATCAGGCGTTGGGCTATCCCGCGGCTGGCATGCGCAACTATCTGACCCGTTTGGGTTGGTCCCATGGCGATGACGAATTTTTTAGCGATGCCCAAGCCCGTGATTGGTTTGACCTGAGCGGCATCGGCAAAAGCCCCGCGCGTTTTGACACCAAAAAGCTGGAAAACATCAGCGGCCAGCATATCGCCGTATCAGATAATGCTGCACTGCTGCATGAATTGG
>DQCL01000133.1:0-6299 GCA_003533975.1 Octadecabacter sp.
TATATTCTGACCAAAGACGAGGGTGGCCGTCACACACCATTCTTCGCGAACTACCGTCCACAGTTCTACTTCCGGACCACAGACGTGACCGGATCGATCACGCTGCCCGAAGGCCGGGAGATGGTCATGCCGGGAGACAACGTGAACCTGGAGGTGGAGTTGATCGTGCCGGTGGCACTGGAGGTGGGGAGCCGCTTCGCCATCCGGGAGGGNNGACAACCTGAAGTTCGAAGTTGAACTGATTGCACCAATCGCCATGGAAGACGGCCTCCGCTTCGCGATCCGCGAAGGCGGCCGCACCGTTGGCGCGGGCGTTGTATCCAAGATCATCGCCTAATCCACTTCGGATTAAGCGAAACAAAGAAGGCCGCTCCATTTGGGGCGGCCTTTTACGTTTCAGTAGATGCTTGATCCACCTCAAGGCACCCGCTTTAGTAGCGAGGTTAACTGAACCTGAAGGGTAGGCGGCATGACAGAGCATTCTCATACACAGCAGGAAATCTCCAAACGCATTGGCGCACCGCAGGGACGGGGCGTTCTGCGCGACGCGATCTATGGCGCGATTGATGGGACGGTCACGACCTTCGCGATCGTTGCAGGCGTCGCAGGGGCAGGCCTTTCACCCTATGTGGTCGTCATTCTGGGGTTGGCCAACGTCTTGGCAGACGGTTTTTCTATGGCGGCCGCGAACTACTCCGGCATCAAAGCAGAGCAGGACAACTTCAAGCGCATCCGTCAGATCGAAGAACGCCATATCCAGGACTACCCCGAAGGAGAAAGGCTAGAGGTGCGTGAAATCCTGTTGCGTAAAGGACTGGACGGCGAGATCCTTGAGCAAGCCACGAACGCGATCACACAGGATCGGGAAAACTGGATCGCGCTCATGATGGAAGGTGAATACGGCATGGGCGGCATTGACCCACGCCCGCTGCGCGCCGCCCTCACAACGTTTTTGGCGTTCCTTGCTGCGGGTATGATCCCCGTCCTTCCGTTTTTGTTTGGTATCGAAAACGCGTTTAGCCTTTCGGCTTGGATGACGATGGCGACGTTCTTCGGCATCGGCGCATTGAAAAGCCATTGGTCGCTCATTCCGTGGTGGCGATCAGCCGCTGAAACCATGCTGATTGGTGGGGCTGCGGCTGCATTGGCGTATGGTGTCGGCAACATGTTCCACGTCTGAAGACGGCCGCACCGTTGGCGCCGGCCTTTTCTTTTGTAAATTGCCCAACTAACCTAACACTCAACCCATGGAGGCTTCGATGACAATTAACCTTTGATCCCTGTTCCCTTTCAGCATGAGACCAAAGGAGGCGCATCATGCCCCCACTTCCCCCACGCGACTTTCCATCCTCTGACACCCTGCATCCTGTGATCCTGCCGGACGGCACAACCCACAAAGGCACGGTCTTTCTAAAGCCAGCTGTTGATCACCCCAACATGAAAGTGGGCGAATACACCTACGCCAGCGCCCATACCCCGCCAGAAAACTGGGGCTTCCACCTTGCGCCATATCTGTTCCCGCAAAGCCCCGAGACCCTTTCCATCGGGAAGTTTTGCCAGATTGCAGACGGTGTGACCTTCATCACATCCTCGGCCAATCACCGATATGATGGCTTCAGCAGCTTTCCCTTCGCGGTTTTCCTCGACATGGACCGACATCGCCCCTCTATGCCGGATGCAGGGCCGGACACGACCATCGGCCATGATGTCTGGATCGGGCAGGGGGCGACCATTCTGCCGGGGGCCAACATCGGGGCAGGGTGTATAATCGGTGCAAAGGCCGTGGTTTCAGGCACGCACCCTGCGTACACAGTTCTCGCAGGGAACCCTGCCAAACCTGTGCGCAGACGGTTTGATGACGCAACAATCGCCGCCCTTCTTGAAATCCAATGGTGGCATTGGCCCATAGCCGAGATAGTGTTAGCGGAAGCCGCGATTTGCGGTGCAGATTTGAACGCTTTGCGAAAGGCCGCAGGACCGCATTTATGACTTCCAGTATTCTTACTCTGCCGTTTCGCATTGTCTTCGGGATCGTAAAATTCTTCCTGTACCCGTGGTACATCCGCTGGATATTCCGCTTGCCGTGGATCGTGTACCTCGGTTTGGCGGCTGGGGTCGGATACCTCGCCTACCAAGAATACGTGAACTATCGCTTCAATGTCTTTGAAGCGGGATATCAAATCTCCGAAGGCGTGCCTGATCCCACTCCGTTGTCAAAGTGGAATGGCGTTTCGAATGTCTACAGCAACGACGAAGTACATGTCAGCGGTCTGTATTTTAGTGCGCTGCCGCAGGGGGAATTTACCCCAATCGGCTTGGAGCGCGGGTTTATTCTGTTGGCGGACGATCAGGGTCGCGAAGTTAAGGCCGCACTTGTCGTCAGGCCAAATGATTTGCCACGCCTGCAACGCCAGCTTGAGGCGCAAGGCGGTGGTGAACGTATCGCGGTGAACGTGAACGGAACGCTCAGCCGTAGCAGCGACTGGTTAAGCGCGATCGAGACTGAACTGCTCGTGATGAACCTCCCCGGATCACCGGAGCTGGTTGTGATTGAACCGTTCTTGGGCAATCGCGCTGACGCCCTTCATGACGCTGCCGAAAAGACATTTGGAATGGTTTCGGTTCTGGGCGGATTGGCAGGGCTTCTTGCATTCTTAGGCGCCGCAAGGTTGCTCGTGTCGAGTAACGCCAGAAGTAAATCATCCGAGCACCAGTCCCAAAAATCCGGACAAGAGGTGCACGAAGACCGCCAAGGCAAACAGCCAATGCAAAAGGACCGTCCAACAGATGGCGCGCCAACAGCGTCCCCGTGGGGGGTATTCCAGCCGCAACCGCGCGATACCGATGCCAAACCGCAGCCAAGCCGCATGGTTAAGCCCCAACCACCAGGGCAGGCGAAGGCGAACACGGCCAAACCGAAACGCGAAGAGATACCCGCAGAACCCGCATTCAAAAGCGTCTTTCCCGGTGGCGGATCGGCATTCCGCTTCAAAACTGCGGATCAGATTATAAAACAAACTTTTGGGGCGCGCAGTGGTTTGAAACCACGTGCGAAACCCGCCAAGATATCAAAGGGTGCGTAAACGGGCGGTTTCTGCCTTGCCAAGCGGTGCGGCCCTCGCTACATCATCGCTCGGCTTAGGGGTTTAGCTCAGTTGGTAGAGCGACGGTCTCCAAAACCGTAGGTCGTGGGTTCGAGCCCCTCAGCCCCTGCCAAGCCACCCGACGAAACGGCGCATTTGTTTCGCGCCTAAACGGGAGACGACGTTGCCCCCTTTACCGAAGTCCATAGCTTTGCATATTGGTGCGCATAAGACGGCATCAACGCACCTACAGAAGGTGCTTAAGCATAATCAGAAATTGTTAGTTGAAGACGGTATCGCAGCCTATGGGCCGTGGTACTTACGCATGAAGGGTCGAAGCCTACGTTCGATGTTTGGGTTGCACGGGGCAAGCATAACCACCCCACGACGCTCGCCACAGGATCAATTGGCGTTTCTGGCAAAGGGTGCCAAGCGGCTTGTTCTGTCCGAAGAGAACTTCGTCGGCACTCTCAGTGGCCCCGAAGGGCGCGTCAGCTTTCCACTGTATGCATCAGCAACCGACAAACTCACCGAATTCGTTGAAACCGTCGCCCCTGTGAAAGTGGAACTGTTCCTCGGCGTGCGTAACCCCGCGGCATTCATGGCCTCGGCATACAGTCAAACATTGATGGGCGGGGCGCATATTGGCCCGCGCACCTTCCGTGCACGTAACGATTGGCGCTCAGTCGATTGGGCTGACTATGTCACCCGTCTGCGTGCGATCTCTGGGGTCGCAGGTATCTATGTCTGGCGCCAAGAAGACTACGACGCAACCTTGCGCCTGATCATGCGCAGAATGCTGCGCTGGAGCACCGGTGGCAAAATAGAACAAGTTCAAGGTCGGGCGCATCAAGGGCTTTCTGCCGCTGCAGTCCGCCAGACATTGGCATGGGCACAAGAAGGCCGCACCGAGAAACTGGCAGGAACAGCACGCAGCCTTTACCCGATTGATGAGAAGAACAAAGCGTTCAAATTATACGCCGCCTCGACACTGGCCGCGTCCGAAGCGATCTACGGTGCACAAATGGCGCAAATCGAAGCGATGGACGGCGTAACGGTCCTGCATCCCCCCAACCCTGCAAAGCAGGGTTGAAAAGCGGCGCTAACACAGTTACCTGCCAATCCAGTTATACGAATGGCATTTTCACCAAAGGACAGATCATGGCCAGAACCAATCCAGTGCAGTTTATCCAGCAGGTACGCTCCGAAGTCGGCAAAGTCGTTTGGCCGTCCCGCCGCGAGGTCACGCTGACCACAATCATGGTTCTCATCATGGCCTCTGTAATGGCGTTGTTCTTTACGCTCGTGGATATGATCATCCGCTTCGGTCTTGATGGCGTGTTAAACGCATTCTAAGCGATACGCGCCGCGACCCCCTTGAAGTGTCGCGCTGTGCGCGGTAAAGAATCTCCAAGTTTAGATGGCGTGCAACGGATGAGTTGCACGCCGCTTTTATTTCCGGGACTCTTCAATGGGCCCAATTCGATCAAGAAGGACAGATTAAATGGCACAGCGTTGGTATTCGGTTTCCGTGTTGTCGAACTTCGAAAAGAAGATTGCAGAAACCATTCGTACAACTGCTGAAGAGCAGGGCTTGGCAGACCAGATTTCCGAAGTCTTGGTTCCAACCGAAGAAGTCATCGAAATACGCCGCGGCAAAAAGGTTACTGCCGAGCGCCGCTTCATGCCGGGCTACGTTCTCGTGCACATGGAAATGTCCGATGAAGGTTACCACCTGATCAACTCCATCAACCGCGTCACTGGCTTCTTGGGCCCACAGGGTCGCCCGATGCCTATGCGTGACGCCGAAGTTCAGCAGATCCTCGGTCGCGTTGAAGAAGGCCAGGAAGCGCCACGTACACTCATCCACTTCGAGATCGGCGAGAAGATCAAAGTCAACGACGGCCCGTTCGAAGACTTCGACGGCATGGTCGAAGAAGTCGACGAGGACAACCAGCGCCTCAAGGTTACTGTGTCCATCTTTGGCCGCGAAACACCTGTCGAGCTTGAGTTCACACAGGTCACCAAGCAGATCTAAATCTGCCACGGTAAAGAATACAAAACGCCGCCCCATTGAGGGCGGCGTTTTGCGTTCGGTTCGGTCTGTATAGGTAGGGTATCGTGTGAATGCAGCTAACGGCCGCTCTGGGTCGCCTTTTCAGGGCTGTGCGCCTCAGTTCACTCAATAACGTTCCTATCCTCGCCAAAGAAGTGCAGGTTCTCGTGCGGGAATGACAATCCCACAGCCGTGCCGGGCTTAAGGTCCGTGTCACCGGTGACGCGCACGGTGACTTGGCCGGCATCGCCGCAGGCAATGATTACGAACGTGTCCGCGCCGAGATACTCCAGAACATCGACAGTGCCCTGAAGGTGTCCTTCCCCCGCGTTGACCAGATCAATATGTTCGGGACGTATCCCCACAGTTACAGCTTGATCAGGCAGGCCGACCGAAGGAACAGTCGTTGCCGGCATAACGTTCATATGGGGCGAGCCGATGAATTGCGCCACAAAAAGGTTCGCCGGTTTTTCATAAAGCTCACGGGGGCTTCCGACCTGCGCGATCTTACCGAACTCCAGCACAACGATTCGATCCGCCAACGTCATCGCCTCTACCTGATCGTGGGTGACATAGATCATCGTCGATTTCAGCGTCTGGTGCAGCTTGGCGATCTCATAGCGCATCTCGACCCGCAGGGCGGCGTCGAGGTTTGACAGGGGTTCGTCAAACAGGAACGCCGTGGGGTCGCGCACGATGGAACGGCCAATGGCGACACGCTGGCGCTGGCCACCCGACAGATCCTTGGGCCGTCTGTCCATGTAGTCGTCGAGCTTCAGAACGCGCGCGGCCTCATTGACCTTGGTGTCGACCTCGGCCTTCGGAAGACCTGCGGACTTGAGTGGAAACCCAACATTGTCGCGTACGGACATGTGCGGATATAGAGCGTAGGATTGAAACACCATGGCAAGCCCGCGCTTGCTGGGGGGCTCTGCAGTGGCGTCCCGATCTCCGATCATGATTTGCCCGCGTGACGTTTCCTCAAGCCCCGCAATCATGCGTAGCAAAGTGGATTTCCCGCAGCCTGAAGGACCGACGAAAATGACGAACTCGCCTTCCTCGATCTCTAGATCGACGCCCTTGATGACCTGTGCCGTGCCAAACCACTTTTCGACACCTTTGAGTTGGATGGATGACATTATGCTGCCCCTCGTTTGTCT
>DQCL01000133.1:6306-10589 GCA_003533975.1 Octadecabacter sp.
ACCGCCGCCGTCCAGGTAAAGTTATTGCCCCCAGCCGGAGTGCCGTCATGGGGGTTGTAGTACTCAGCAAAACCGTTTTGTTGCATCAGCTGAGCCGTGTCGGACTTGATCCGCGCGCCGCAAGCCTCGAGGCCTTGCTCTTCCATTCCCGAACCCACGAGGTAATTCATGATCGGCCATGTGGGGCCACGCCAATAACGCAAAGGCTCAAACCCTTCGGCATCAGGATCGAAACTGGCAATTGCATAGGTCGCAGCATCCATCATGCGCTGTATCGCAGGCAGGGCGCGCGGGTCGTTCAGCCCCGCATACCAGCAAAGCGCCGAGGCATTGGACAGCACGCCGTTGAACGTGCCCGCGTGGACATCGCGACTGTCATAGCCTTGGATATCCGGGTTCCAAAGGGTTTCGGCACCGGCCTCGAGCACCTTGATCCAACCCTCGATCTCCGAGACATCTTCACCAAACCGGCGCCCCATGTCGGCCATGTCCCGTTGCGCCCGCAAAAGCGTGAACGTCATCGTTGGGTCGGCCACACGGAACGGGTTGATATCGCGCAGTTTGGCCTGATCCCAGCCCACCGCTACGCCAAGCTGGACCAGCTTCAGGTAACGATCGTAATCATACTTCGTGGGCCGCATCGAAGGGTTAACATGGCTGGTATCACGGCGCGTGTATTCACCCACGTCATCCGCATTGATCCCCTTCATGGCGCCGTCCCAATCGGGCGCATTGTCACGTCCGGCTTCCCAAGGATGGGTCACACAGACCGCCCCCTCGTCCAGCCGCCATTCCATGAACCAGCGGTGCCAGGCGTTCAATTTCGGCCATAACGCCCGCGCTCGGGCTTCGCCCGTTGGGTTCATGGCCAGCATCTTGGCCATAAAACTTGCAGCGACGGGCGGCTGGCTGATCCCTGAAGACGCAATAGGCCCGCGTCCATGCCAGACATCCGGCCCAGGGAAATAGCCCGGATCGGAACGGTGAAACAGGATGTGTGGCACCATGCCGTCGTCCCATTGCCCTGACAGAAGCGTTTCCAGCTCCGTCCAGCCGCGATCAGGGTCGAACGTGGTGAACCCCCAAGCGGCAAAGGCGCTGTCCCAGTTCCATTGATAAGGATAAAGACCATGGGTCGGCAGAGTATAGCCGCCCTTGTCGTTCTTGCGCAGGATGTCGCGGGCTTGTTCGTCTATGTTCATATCATCCCTTTACCGACCCAGCGGTCAGACCTTTCGTCATGAAGCGTTCCAACCCAAGGAATAGGGCCATGATCGGCACCGTCGCGATCACTGAGCCCGCCATCAGGTGTTGGCGTGGAATTTCCGAAGAGTTGAGCGAGGCGATCCCTCGCGTCAGCGTGAATTTTGAGGGGTCATCCAGCAGCATGAAGGCCAGCAGGAATTCGTTCCAAGCGATCATGAAGACATAAAGCGAGACCGATGCCAGCGCTGGCAACGACAGCGGTAGCGTTATTTTCCAGATCACGGCCAGACGCGAAAGCCCGTCCATCAACCCCGCCTCTTCGATCTCACCCGGAAGGCCCCGGAAGTAACCCTGCAACATATAAAGCGCCACGGGGATCGTTGTGACCGGATAGATTATCACGATGCCCCAGAAGGAATTGCGCAGGCCTGTCATCGAGAAGGCGATGTAGATCGGAAGGGCCAGAACGATCATCGGCACCATGTAGATCAACAGAATTGAGCGCGAAAAGGCCGCCCGCCCCCGAAACCTCAGACGTGCCACGGCGTAGGCCCCGGGGATCGCAAAGGCCAGCGTGATAAAGACTGTAAGCACAGAGATCGAGAACGAATTGAACAGATATGTCCCGAAATTGAACTGGGTAAAGAGCTCACTATAGGAGCGGAATAGCTCCACCCCTTTGGACGGATCGATCGAGAAATCGAGCGGGTTCTGGATCATTTCGGATTGGTTTTTCAGGCTCGTCATCACCATGACGTAGAACGGGATCAACACAATTGCGGTGAAGAAAATGTAGCCAAAACCGGTCAGAAAACGGATCACCGCCCCTTCGAATTCATGGCGGTTCAATGCGCCCGGAATGATCTCTTTCAAGATCGGAGTGAGCGAGAGCACGAAAGATGCGCTCAACAGGATTGCGCCAAACACCTTGGCAAATCCACTGGTATCCGGCCCGACAAACATTGGACCGATGCCCGCAATGAGGGCCACCACAAGCACACAAAACACGCCCGCCTGAACCGCACGGCCTCGACCAAGCGCCACCATCGCTCCGCCCGCCAAGCCGCCCCAAAGAAGGGACAGTATCAGGCTGGGACGGAAGGCTTCGCCGGTGCCAAACGACATGGCCACGGCAACTGTTACCGACAGAACGAAAAGCCAGAGCCCGCCCAAAACCGGCCCGGTGATATATCCTTGGCGGATCATAAACCTTCCTCCTGGCTGATGTATTTGAGGAAAAACAAAGAGAACGTCAGGAGGCAGCCAAAGATGACCACGGCCACTGCGGCCCCCGCGCCGATGTTGGAAATCGCAAAGGCCTGTTCATAGACATTCACGGTAAGTGTGCGCGTTCCCGCGTTCCCGCCAGTAAGCAAGAAGATGTCGTCGAACTTGTTGAACGTCCAGATGAACCGCAACAGGAACAGCACGCTAAGTATGCCCAAAAGCTGCGGCACACTCAGGGCCCAGAACTGCTGGAAGGGCGATGCCCCATCCATATCCGCGGCTTCATACATGTCGGTGTCGATGCTCTGCATCCGCGCAAGGATGAACAGGAACGACAGCGGAAAATAGCGCCAGATTTCAAACAGCGTCACCATGATCAGTGCCAATGGTCGTTCGCCAAAAAAGTTGATGGCCTCATTCGTGACGCCCATCTGCACAAGCAGCGCGTTCGCAGAGCCGGAGAACGGATCGAACAGGATCAGCCAGGCGAAGGCGACCGCAATAACCGGTGAGACATAGGGGAACAAATAGAGCCCGCGTAAAATGCCCTGTCCCTTAAAAGATTTGTTGAGCAACAGGGCCGCGAACAGCCCCACAAGCAGCGCGCCGATGGTGCCAAAGACCGTGTAAAACAACGTGACCCAAAGCACCTCGAAGAACTCATCACCCTTAAAAATGCGTTTGAAATTGTCAAAGGTGAAGGTGGCATTCGTGAGGACATTTGAGGATCGACCCTCAACCGAGGCCTCACTGTCTTGCGGGCGGATGCCATTGTCGAAGTAGGCCTGATTGACCGTTACCGGGATAGTCAGTGCTTCGCGAAAACCCGGCTCCCAATCGCCAAACGCGCACCGCAGATTGCGGCCCGCCAGCGTGCAACGATCATCCACCGAGAGAACGTCCAAACCCTCAGGGATCACGTCTTCGAACGAGACATTCTGAATGGGTTGCTCTTGGGATGAATTTCGCAGCCGGTAGCGTAGCGTCGCTTCGTCTCCCGGTGCCTCGGGGCTGCCGCGCAGATCTTCGCGCAGCACGACTTCGGGCGCACGCAGGTCGGACAATTGCACAGGTTTGACTGAGATCCAAAAGATCGCAAGCAACGGCAGGACCACGACCAAGGCCACAGCCGAAATGGTCGGAGCCAAAAGGCCCCATGCAAGGCGCGCCTCGCGTTTGCCCAATGGGCCCGTGCTGGATGGTGGCTGTGCGTCGACCATTCGCTTCTACGCTCCAGAAAAAAAGGGGGGGTGGGATGTGGGGCGCAACCTGTGCTGCGCCCCACGCTGTGCTGCCGATTACTCGACCGCAGCGATTGCTTCGTTGAGTGCAGCAACGGTCGCTGCCGCGTCACGCTCACCGTCGATGTACTCACGTACATAGCGGTTGATGACTTGGCTGTTGATGACCTTGGAGGCTGCGGACAGCTGTCCGTCCTCAACGCCCCAACGCTGGGCAACATCAAGGCCGCCTACGATTTCTTCGATCATCGAAGCGTCGTAAAGCTCACCCAATGGAGCGCGGCGATCGACACCAACGTCAAGCGTGGCCCAAAGCTCAGAGAACGCGGACGGGTTGTCCGACGTACCCCGACGCACAGGGAACTTGCCCTCGGGTGCAATCGCGAGCGTGGCACCATAGCCTTCGTTCATCGAATAGGTCACGAACTCCATCGCAGCATCCGTTGAGGCATCCGATGTGATCCCGAAGTAACGTACGTCACCCCATGCGGCACCATCTGGATTGGATGGACCAGCGAAGTTTGTCACGATGCCGGTTGCCGCTGCCAGATCAGACGATGTTGGATCGTCGTTGATTGTGGGCGGGGCGCTGTCACGCAGACCGGCCAG
>DQCL01000054.1:0-8941 GCA_003533975.1 Octadecabacter sp.
CAGCTCGATCTTGGCCTTCTCGGCGGCTTCCTTCAGCCGCTGCAGGGCGAGCTTGTCGCCGCGCAGGTCGATACCCTGTTCCTTCTTGAACTCGTCGGCCAGGTAGCTGACCAGGCGCATGTCGAAGTCCTCGCCGCCGAGGAACGTGTCGCCGTTGGTCGACTTCACCTCGAAGACGCCGTCGCCGATCTCTAGCACCGACACGTCGAAGGTGCCGCCGCCGAGGTCGTAGACCGCGATGGTCTTGCCGTCCTTCTTGTCGAGCCCGTAGGCGAGCGCTGCCGCCGTCGGCTCGTTGATGATGCGCAGCACTTCGAGGCCAGCAATCTTGCCGGCGTCTTTTGTTGCCTGACGTTGAGCATCGTTGAAGTACGCAGGAACCGTGATGACGGCCTGAGTTACTTCTTCGCTAAGATAAGACTCAGCGGTTTCTTTCATCTTTTGCAGGATCACAGCAGAGATCTGCGCAGGGGAGTATTTCTCACCCTTGGCTTCGACCCATGCGTCACCGTTGCCGCCGTCGATGACGTTGAACGGCAGGTTCTTTTTGTCTTTGGCAAGGTGCTTGTCGTCGTTGCGACGACCGACAAGGCGCTTAATGCCGAAGATTGTGTTTTCAGGGTTCGTAACTGCCTGACGTTTTGCAGGCTGACCGACAAGACGTTCGTCGTCAGTGAATGCTACGATAGATGGAGTTGTGCGCGCGCCTTCTGCGTTTTCGATTACGCGAGGCTGCGAGCCGTCCATGATTGCGACGCAGGAGTTTGTAGTTCCGAGGTCAATACCAATTACTTTTGCCATGTTTCAAATCCCTTTCAGGCGATTGGAGCGATGCAGGCCCGTTTTGGCACCGGCATCTATGGTTGTAGGTTGAATGGGGAGGCCCATTCGGATCGGAGTGTATATAGGTGTGGCAAATACAGCCTGCAAGCTATGTGACAGTGGGTAATGCGCAAAAATGGTGAACAGATGAATAATTCTCGCCCAACTTTGGCTCTAAGGGGCGTTCAGGTGTGGCAAGGGCTGCTTGATCGGCCTGCGCAGGAGGCAATCGTGCAGAGTATTCGCTCGATTGTCGCCGCTGCACCGTTGTTTTCCCCGATGACGCCTTATGGGAAACCGATGTCTGTTCAAATGACGAGCGCCGGGCGGTTTGGGTGGGTGTCTGACCGAACTGGGTACAGATATTCTGAGGCACACCCGAGGGGAACAGCGTGGCCTGCCATTCCAGCGTCCATCTTGGATATCTGGGGGAAGGTTTCAGAATCGGATCGTGTGCCTGAATGCTGCTTGGTAAATTTCTATCGCGAGTCCGCCAAGATGGGTATGCATCAGGATCGTGACGAAGCGGAGTTTGGTGAACCTGTCGTGTCTGTGTCTTTAGGCGATGACGGATTGTTCCGTATCGGCAACCTTACCCGCGGGGGCAAAACGGAATCTATTTGGCTGAAGTCTGGGGATGTTGTCGTGATGGGTGGCGATGCGCGGCTGGTCTATCATGGGATTGATAAAACCCGCTCGGGGTCATCATCGCTGCTGAACGGAGGCGGGCGGATCAACCTGACCTTGCGGGTGGTGACCTAGACCGTCCCCCTCAACTAATTAATTGGTTTGGAAACTGCAGCAGCCTTGATGAACATAGTTCCCCACATCGGTTTGCATGTGAATCAGCGCTGACATTCCGAAAACACGCTCACTCATGCCATCCGAACAACGGTTCGCTCTGGCAATAAGGGTATGGGTGTAAGGCGCGGTTTCTTCTGTGAACTGGAATGTAAAACCATTTTTAGCTGGTGCACTGTTCTGCACAGTCATGGGACGGGAAAGGGCTTCGGGCGTCGCGTAGTTGGCGACACCTTCCTCAATCGCGATGCTCCAGAAAGGCTCCGCACCATAGCATGTCACGGGTAAAGTTATTTCGCTTTCTGACTGTGGAGATGCTGTAAGGAAGTTCATCGAAACCCAACCGGATATTTCCCCAAGACCGATGAAACCCCAACCATCTTGCTCCCAGAGAACCTCAACGCGGTCATCGTTGCTGATCACTTCGACAATATTGTTGTTTACACTCGGCCCTTCGCGCACGTTCAGGAATTCACCACTCGGGACGCCTTCTACATCATAAAGGGTAGGAAGCGTTTGTGCGTCCAACGAAATGCCGTACAGCGCAAAGAATATAAAACTCAGCAAAAGGGTCATCGTGTGGCCTCCCAACTGGCGGATGCGTGCTTACGAGTGAAGAATTCTAGCATCAAGCCGATCATAATCAAGATGATCGCGACCTTAAGTGGATAACTGATTGAGCTATAATGTGGGTTGTAGTTGAGAAATGTAAAACCACGTGCCTGATCAATGCAGTGAAACAGCGGGTTCCAATCAAACATCGCCAACATGTGGCTTGGGAGTGAATTCGCCACAAACATTTTGCCCGATGCGATCATGTTCGCGCGGGAGAAGATTGACGATGCGATTTTAACGAACCCCGGAAACCATGGTTTCAAAGCTAGAAAGACAACCCCGACGGATGCGCCGGTGAACCAAGCCAGAATTACCATCGCCATTGCCCCGACTGGATTAAGGATCGTGATCGGGCCGAAAATAACGTGGTACAAGTACAACACGACCGACATCGAAAGGACCTGCGTGTAAAGCGCCGCAATAGCCGAGGCCGCGATCGCGACGATCGTGTTCATTGGTGCGTGCTTCATCATCGCGGACGCAGGGCCTTCAGCCCCAAGAACAGCGCCCATCGCCTTAGTGTGGGTCATGAACAAGAAAATCCCGGACATGATATAAAGCAGGAAATCGCCACGGATTGCCGTGCGTTTCAACCCCAAGACCGAGAACATAAAGTAAAACGCGCCAACAAAGATGACGGTCTGCAACATGTTCATCAACAAGCCGATCAACGCATTGCGGTGTTCCTTACGGACATTTCGCACAATTGAATGATAGATCAGCCCCAGCATCGAAAATGCTGAGCGCGAGTGGCTCAAATTGCGTCTTGCTTCGAACATTTCAGTGCCTGCCAGTTGTCGCTTATGCGGTTGAGTGCCGTTTTTAGCACGAAAATCTTGCCGATCCTTTAGCACAGGACCATAAAGACCCAAAATTCGCGGATCAATAAAAAGAGCCGTGATCTGAAAAATACTGGAGCAGTGTGATGGATTTTGACAAGTTAACAGAAGTAATGCGGCGCCTATCGCTGGAAGCCGGCGACATTATCATGGACATTTATGATGGTGATGACTTTGAGGTGAAATCCAAAAGTGACGACAGCCCAGTCACGGCCGCCGATGAAGCCGCCGACGCGCATATTTCCGCTGGGTTGCGCGCGGCGTTTCCTGATGTTGCACTTGTAACCGAGGAACAGGCTGACAGTCACAGCGTCACGGCCAATACATTTCTGATCGTTGACCCTCTTGATGGCACCAAGGAATTCATTCACCGCCGCGGTGATTTTACAGTGAACATTGCCTATGTGGAAAACGGCGCACCGCAGCGGGGAGTAGTTTATGCACCTGCAAAAGGCCGCTTGTTTTACACAGACGCGGCTGGCGTATCTGTCGAAGAAGTCGGTGATCTGGACAAATCCACAGTCGGCACGACAATTCCAATTTCAGTTAGCACACCAGACAATACTGGCTTGATGGTGGTCGCGTCGAAGTCACATCGCGACCAAGCAACGGATGACTACATTAATAAATATGCCGTGAACGATATGAAAAGCGCAGGGTCTTCATTGAAGTTCTGTCTTGTTGCGACCGGAGAAGCAGACATCTACCCGCGCGTTGGCCGCACGATGGAATGGGATACTGCCGCGGGACACGCGGTGCTGACCGGTGCTGGTGGCCATGTCGTACGTTTCGATGACCACGCGCCGCTTTCTTACGGTAAAGAAGACTTCGCCAACCCGTTTTTTATCGCCTACGCGCCGGGCATTGAGTTGAAGTTGCCGTGATGAGCGTTCTTGTCGTTATACCGGCCCGTTTTGCGTCAACACGTTACCCGGGCAAGCCATTGGTTGAGCTGAGTGGCGCAAACGGTGAGGCTAAAAGCTTAATCCAGCGGTCTTGGGAGGCAGCCCAAGACGTGAAAGGCGTTGATCGCGTGGTCGTCGCGACGGATGACGGCCGGATTAAGGGCGCGGCTGAAGCTTTTGGTGCAGACGTCGTGATGACATCTACTGAGTGCCAGAACGGAACTGAGCGCTGCGCTGAGGCGTTAGATGCCCTTGGCGGTGGCTACGACATTGTTGTGAATCTGCAAGGTGACGCACCGCTAACGCCCGCTTGGTTTATCGAAGATTTGGTTGCGGGACTGTCCGTACATCCAGTTGCCGAAGTGGCAACACCTGTGTTGCGGTGTGATGGGCGGGCGCTGAATGGCCTGTTAGATGACCGCCGCCAAGGTCGTGTCGGCGGCACAACCGCGGTGTTCGGAGCCGACCACAATGCACTGTTCTTTTCAAAGGAAGTCATTCCGTACACTGGTAAGGA
This sequence comes from Octadecabacter sp., assembly GCA_003533975.1. Taxonomy (GTDB): domain Bacteria; phylum Pseudomonadota; class Alphaproteobacteria; order Rhodobacterales; family Rhodobacteraceae; genus Octadecabacter. The sequence continues at coordinate 4,500 of DQCL01000054.1, forward strand.
TTATGGTGATGACGATGAAACACCAGTTTTTCACCATGTTGGAGTTTACGCATACCGCCCGTCTGCACTCGCCGCATATCCGCGCTGGGCGTCTGGCCCATTAGAGCATCTCGAAGGGTTGGAACAGCTGCGCTTTCTAGAACGTGGAGCGCATATGCTGTGTGTTGAAGTTGAAGCCCGAGGTCGCCAGTTCTGGGAGCTCAATAATCCTGAAGATGTACCAAAGATTGAGGCCATGTTGTCTGAAATGGGTCACAACTGATTAAATTCGGAGAAGTTTCCCCATGTGTGTGTTGGTTTGGTTATTTGTCGATTGGTTTTTTAGTGATAGCCTATTGCCTAAGCAGGACCCGCAAAGGGCAATTATAGGTAAAACATGAAAAAACGTGTGACGAAGGCAATCTTTCCCGTGGCTGGTTTAGGGACACGATTCCTACCGGCGACAAAAGCCGTGCCGAAAGAAATTATGACGCTCGTGGATCGCCCGTTGATCCAATACGCAATTGATGAGGCACGCGCTGCGGGCATTAAGGAATTCATCTTTGTAACCTCGCGCGGGAAGTCTGCGCTTGAGGACTATTTTGACATCGCACCCGAACTTGAAAGCACGCTTCGCAAGAAGGGCAAAACCGAAATGTTGGAAGAGCTTAAGGCGACCAACATGGACAGCGGTGCAATTGCCTATATCCGCCAGCACAAGGCGCTTGGGCTTGGCCACGCGGTTTGGTGTGCGCGCCGTCTTGTTGGCAATGAACCTTTTGCAGTTATTTTACCGGATGACGTGATCGCGGCTGAAAAACCGTGTCTTCAGCAGATGGTCGAAGCGCACGAAGAAACTGGTGGTTGCATGGTTGCCGCGATGGAGGTGCCTCAGGAGAAAGCATCGGCTTACGGTGTCATCGACGTGAAAGAAGACTTTGGCTCAATGGTGTCCGTGAAAGGTCTTGTTGAAAAGCCAGCTGTCGATGAAGCGCCATCAAACCTGGCCGTCATCGGGCGCTATATCCTGACACCCAAAATCATGCAGAACCTCAATAAGATCAAAACCGGATCAGGCGGCGAAGTGCAGCTTACAGACGCGATTGATGCGGAACTGAAAGAAGGGCGCGATGTGTTCGGATATCGTTTCCGTGGACAGCGTTTTGATTGCGGATCAAAGGCAGGCTTTTTGCAGGCAACCGTTGCCTTCGGGATGGCGCGGCCGGATTTGGGCGAAGAGTTCGGGTCATACTTGCGCGAAATGATGTCGACGCAGCAGGCTGCGCAGTAGCGCGTTAGGCTGATGTTTCCTTTCATTTTGCAGAGCGAGGATTCCCAAAACCAAAGAAAACGGACTTTCCTGACTGACGCGCTGTTTTCGTACCGTATGCGGTGGAAACGGCGGCGTTTACTGATGCGTTCGCTGCAACGGCGCAAGGAAATTTCCCGCGCCTCTGAACGCCAGATCCCGCAATCTGGGGTCTTGGTTTTTTCTACCATGCGCAATGAAATGATGCGGATTGAGCATTGGTTGGCGCACTACCGTGCGCTGGGTGTTGCGCATTTCCTGATCGTGGACAATGCGAGCGACGATGGCACTGCAACGTTTTTAGCTGATCAACCCGATGTGTCGCTTTGGACAACGCCGGAAAGCTACAAAGCGTCCCGTTTCGGTGTCGATTGGCTAACGTGTTTGCAAATTAAATATGGCGTTGGGCGATGGTGTCTTACCGTCGATGCGGATGAGCTTTTGGTTTATCCAGATAGCGACACGCATGGCCTTGATGACCTAACTTCACACCTTGATGCCACGGGTCGCCACGCATTTGGCACACTCATGCTTGATATGTATCCCAAGGGCCCTGTTGGACAGGCGCAGTATGTTTCGGGAGCCGATCCGATCAAAACAGTGTCTTGGTTTGATGCGGACAATTACCGTGCCAAGCTACACCCAGTGTTTGGAAACTTGTGGATTCAGGGTGGTGTGCGCGATCGCGTGTTCTTCAGAAGCCAGCCTGAACGCTCTCCGACGTTGAACAAAACGCCATTGGTGAAACGGCGTCGCGGATATGCCTACGTAACGTCTACCCACCAAATTCTGCCACGACGGCTGAACGAGGTGTTTGACCTAGGTGACGGTACCAGAGTGTCAGGCGTGCTACTTCACACGAAGTTTTTGCCAGACATTGGCGGAAAATCTGCAGAGGAACTCACGCGGGCGCAGCATTTCGAGAATAGTGACCTATATCAGCCTTACTACAATGCATTGATCGACGACCTGGATCTCTGGTTTGAAGAGTCTGTTTTTTACGAAGGTACAGCGCAACTCGAAGCGTTCGGTCTGATGACGCGCGGAACGTGGGGATAAGGCATCACCTTTCCGAAAGGTTGCCGAATCCTGCTCGTTGTTTATTGAATGGAAACAGTGGACAGTATTTGCTCACATTTTCAATGGTGTGTTAACTATAAGGCACTAGCGAAGTTGATAGACTTTGCTGGCAAGACGGGAAGGACCAACTTGGGCGCCTGGACATCATATCGGCTTCGCCTTCAGCGAAAGCGCTGGCACCTGCGTGCCCGGCGCAAAAGCCGTGAGTTGTCGGTGGTGAAGGACCGGACGGACCAAATTAAGCCAAACGACATCTTCGTGTTTTCGACGTTCCGTAACGAAGACATTCGGCTTCCATATTTCTTTAAGTATTACCGAGACTTGGGCGTCGACCACTTCTTTATGGTTGATAATGACAGCGATGATGGCGGCGGTGACTACGCGGCCAGCCAACCGGATGTATCCGTTTGGAAAGCAAATGGAAGCTATAGAAAGTCCCGATTTGGTGTTGATTGGCTAAATCATCTCCAACGTAAATATGCGGATGGGCACTGGACGCTGGTCGTCGATCCGGATGAATTTTTCATCTACCCGTTCTGCGATACGCGCCCTATTCGCGCCCTGACAGATTGGCTGGATGCATCTGACATTCGCAGCTTTGGTGCGATGTTGCTCGATATGTATCCAAAGGGTCGTCTTGACGCAGTGCCGTATACTCGAGGGCAAGATCCGATTAAAATCGCGTCATGGTTTGACAGCGGAAACTACACGATCTCGAAAAATAACTTGTTTTACAATCTTTGGATCCAAGGCGGCCCACGTGCTCGGATGTTCTTCAAAGAAGAGCCGTGGCGTGCGCCGGCATTGAACAAAACGCCCCTCGTAAAGTGGAGCAAAGAGTACGCTTACGTAAGTTCGACCCACATGATGTTACCACGCGGGTTGAACCTTGTTTACGATGAATGGGGTGGTGAAAAAGCGTCGGGCATTCTGCTTCACGCTAAGTTTCTGGATACTTTCGGTGTTAAGGCACAGGAAGAATTAACGCGTGGTCAGCACTACGCGGCATCGCAAGAATACAAGGCCTACGCTGAAGGGATCGCCCAACACCCAGACTTGTGGTGCAAGTGGTCGGAAAAATACATCAACTGGCGCCAGCTTGAGATTCTCGGCCTCATGTCAAAAGGGAACTGGGCATGACTGTTGGCGTGGTCATGTTGGTGCACAATGCATTTGACCGTGCAGAGCAAGTGGTGCGCCATTGGTCCGCTGGTGGCTGTCCTGTCGTTATTCACGTTGATAAGAACGTGAAGCGAGAAATTTATGATGACTTCGTCAAGAGCCTTGCAGACTTACCGGACGTCCTATTTTCCAAGCGGCATCGCTGTGAGTGGGGGACATGGGGAATTGTAGCTGCTTCCCAAGTCGCGTCGACGATGATGTTGGCTAAGTTTCCTAATGTGCGTCATGTCTATTTGGCGTCTGGGTCATGCTTGCCGCTTCGCCCGATCAAGGATCTGCAGGCATATCTTGCCAAACGCCCGCGTACCGACTTTATCGAAAGCGCAACAACGGCGGACGTACCTTGGACGCAAGGTGGCCTCGACTTTGAACGCTTCACACTCCGTTTCCCGTTTTCATGGCGCAAGAACCGGTTCCTATTTGACCGCTACGTGGAGTTTCAACGCCGGTTTAAGAAGTACCGTCGCGTCCCTGAAGGGATCGTTCCACACATGGGTTCACAGTGGTGGTGCTTAACACGTCAGACCCTGTCTGCCATCTTGGAAGACCCGGAGCGCAAGATTTACGATACGTATTTTCGCCGTGTCTGGATTCCTGATGAGAGCTATTTCCAAACGCTCGTTCGGCTTTACTCTCAAAGTATCGAAAGCCGCTCTCTGACGCTGTCCAAGTTTGATTACCAAGGTAAACCACACATCTTTTACGACGATCACCTGCAACTTTTGCGGCGGTCTGATTGTTTCGTCGCGCGAAAGATCTGGCCGGATGCGAACAGACTTTACGATAACTTCTTGAACGAAGAAAACCCACTCAAAGGCGCGGAACCTAACCCGGGCAAGATCGACCGTATCTTCTCCAAGGCGGTTGAACGCCGGACGAGGGGGCGTGCTGG
>DQCL01000054.1:9010-15469 GCA_003533975.1 Octadecabacter sp.
AAAGATGGTGTTGAGTTTGACGGGCGTCAGACCACGTTTAGTGGTGCATTATGTGACAATGCAAAGCTACGCGACCATCACGCACAGCTATTTTTGGTGAACCTGATTTGGAACACGCGTGGGGAACGCCAGTGTTTCCAATTTGGCCCAACGGATAGTCAGCTTGTCAGTTGGGATTTGGCAAAAGACCCGAACGCGCAGATTTCTGTGATCTCTGGTGCATGGGCAATCCCGCTGTTTCAGTCGAACCGAAACTTCTCGGATATTCGTGCGGACGCAGCGGAATTGCAGCGTCTAGAAAGCGAGCATTTGAATGCGCTTCGATCCCCTTGGGCGAAAGCACGGATCCGGATCTGGACGTTGGCGGATTTCATCGAAACGCCGATGGAAGCGCTGCAAACCGTGTTGGATGAAATGGGCGCAAAGAACCTGCGTCGTGTGACAGAAGCGCCAAAAATGGCCGACTTGTCTGGGTTTGGCCAGTTTCTGCAGAATCTAAAGAACCAAGGCATGCATCCGTATTTAATGGGCGACTTTCCAACAGATGACGTGCCCGTCAACGAACGCCCGACGCGGCGGAAACCTTATTTGGTACGGTAGAACATGGCGCAGTTTGACTACTTTGTGGTTTTTGCAGAAATGCGAACAGGATCTAATTTCTTGGAATCCAACATCAATGCGTTCGACGGATTGGTGTGCCACGGTGAAGCCTACAACCCGAGTTTTGTTGGTTATCCAAACGGTTCGAAAACACTTGGTGTTTCGCTAGAAGATCGCAACGAAGATCCGTTCAGAATACTGGAAAAGGTCAGGACGGCGGACGGGTTGAATGGGTTTCGCTACTTCAACGACCACGATCCGCGGGTGCTTGATGCAATGTTGGAAGACAAGCGTTGCGCTAAGATTATTTTGACGCGTAACCCGATCGAAAGCTACGTCAGCTGGAAGATCGCAAAATCGACGGGCCAGTGGAAACTGACTGACGTAAAACGACTGCGCGAAGATACGATTTCGTTCAATGCGGATGAGTTCAGAGACCATATTAACAAGCTACAAGCATTCCAAATTCGGTTGCTCAACACATTGCAGAAATTCGGGCAGACGGCATTTTATGTCGATTACGAAGACCTGCAAGATATCGAAATCATGAATGGTTTGGCGTCCTATCTGGGCATTGATGAGCGGCTTGAAGCGTTAGACAAGTCGTTGAAAAAGCAAAACCCGAGCTCTTTGTCCGACAAGGTTGAGAACTTCGCTGAGATGGAAGCGGCGCTCACGCGGCTCGACCGTTTCAATCTAAACCGCACACCTAACTTTGAGCCACGTCGCGGCCCCGCCGTGCCGAGTTACATTGCTGCTCCGAATTCCCCGTTGATGTTCATGCCGATCAAGTCTGGACCGATCGACGTGGTAAAGAATTGGTTGGCCGGTTTGGACGAGGGTCAGCCCACCGACCTGATTTCAAAGTTCACACAAAAATCGCTACGGCAGTGGAAACGCCAGGCCACGGGGCACCGCAGTTTTGCCGTGGTTCGCCATCCAGTCGCGCGGGCGCACGCTGCCTTTTGCAGTAAGATACTATCGACTGAGAAAGGCAGCTTCACTGAGATCAGGAACGTTCTAAGAAACCAATTTAAGCTGCCTATACCCGCAACCTATCCTGACCCATCTTATGGCACGACTGAGCATCGTGTGGCGTTCTTGGCGTTTCTGAAATTTATTAAGTCTAACCTCGGCGGGCAAACAGCGATGCGTGTAGATGCGCACTGGGCGACGCAATCGCAGGCTCTGCAAGGTTTTGCTGAATACGCATTGCCTGACTTGATTTTGCGCGAAGACCGACTTGAAGAAGATCTCGCGATCTTGGCGTCTCAGGTTGGAAAGACAACAATGCCAACCGTTCCTGAAGCGACAGACCAGTATGCGGATTTGCTGCATGGCATATACGATGCCGAAGTGGAGTCTGCTGTGCATGATGTTTACCAGCGCGACTACATTGCGTTTGGATACGGGCCTTACGCCTAGGCTGCGTATGCGGCGCTCGCTTCTGTCAGAATTGTATAAATCGTTGACGGGTTTTCGTTTGCACGCAGTTTCGCACAAATGCCCTCGTCGCGCAGGGTTCGTGACACCAATGCTAAGGCTTTGAGATGGGAAACACCCGCCTCTTCAGGTGCGAACAATGCAAATACCAAATCAACGGGCTGGCGGTCCACAGAATCAAAATCGAGTGGCTTTTTCAATCGCAGGAATAGACCACAGACCTGAGATAATCCGGGAAGACGCGCATGAGGAAGTGCAATGCCTTGGCCCACACCGGTTGGGCCAAGGTTTTCGCGTTCGAGAAGGGCCTCGATGACTAGGTTTTGGTCCATGCCAAAACAAGCTTCCGCCATATCACCAAGATCGTGAAACAAACGCTTCTTGCTGCTGACTGCAGCGATAACTTTGATTCCCGAAGCGGGTAGAATGTCTGCTATCGGCATTACGCACTTCCCGTCGGGATTTCGCCCGATCTAACTTATGTTGCGCGGGTCGATCCAACCGATATTCCCGTCTTCACGGCGGTAGACCACGTTGATTCCGCTATGTCCTTCATTTCGGAATACCAAGACTGGTGCGTTTGCGATTTCCATTTGCATAACCGCTTCTCCGACGGAGATTGATGGGATTTTCGTCTCCATCTCGGCCACAATCATGGAGCTAACACCTTCTGGCTCTTGCTCTTCCGACTCACTATTTGAAGCGAGGATATAGGACCCAGCGTCGGAAAGTTCAACGGGTTGTGAGCGCTCCTTATGGTGGTCTTTCAAACGGCGTTTGTAACGTCGGAGTTGTTTTTCCATCTTCTCTGACGCGCTGTCAAAAGCTGCATATATTTCAGTGGCATGGCCCTTGGCTTGGGCTGTGAGGCCAGTTGAAAGATGGACTTCAGTTTCACAGACATATTCATGCCCGCTCTTGGAAAATACGATGTTGGCGTCGGTTGGGCGACCTGCATATTTACTGACGACATCCCCCAATTCAGTTTTAACGTGTGTTTGAAGGGCTTCGCCGATGTCGATTTGCTTTCCTGTGATCTGATAGCGCATCTCGTCTCCTTTTTGAGCGTTACAGGCAATTCGGGCGTCAGAACGATTAAATTTTCGTTAAGCTATGCGAGAATTGTCGGGGACGATGTCAGTGACAGGGTTGTGTGTGTCTGGCGCCCTAAAGGCGAAGTCCAGAATACATTGGTTACCTGTTCTGTCATCTCCCCTAGTTGGCGACGAAATGGCGCGACTGTCAATGATATCCGTAAACTGATCACGAAACGCGGAACGAATCCCCAAGGTAAACCCGACGCACGTTTTCGTCCTGAACGACCTCTTCAGTGCTGCCGGACATCAGAATTTTTCCGTCATGTAGGATATAAGCACGATCTACGATCTGCAGGGTTTCCTGAACATTGTGGTCGGTAACCAGAACACCAATTCCACGGTTCTTTAGGTCAGTTACAAGGTGTCTGATCTCACCTACCGCGATTGGGTCAACACCGGCGAACGGTTCGTCCAGCAATACATAATTGGGATCAGCGGCAAGGCAGCGAGCGATCTCAGCGCGTCGGCGTTCACCACCGGAAAGCGCCATCGCTGGCGCACGGCGCAAGTGTTCGATTGAAAACTCTGAGAGCAATTCTTCAAGGCGTTCGCGACGGCGTGTGCGGTCTGGCTCTGCGATTTCGAGGATCGAGAGAATATTATCCTCAACGTTAAGCCCTCGAAAAATAGACATTTCTTGTGGAAGGTAGCCGATACCTAGTTTCGCACGGCGATACATGGGCAATGCAGTAATATCGCGACCATCAACGATCACTTGACCGCCTTCAGGGGTCACAAGGCCAGCGATCGAGTAGAAGCAGGTTGTCTTGCCACAACCGTTTGGTCCCAGCAAAGCAACGACTTCTCCGCGACCGAGATCCATATTGACGTCTCGTATGACGACACGTTTGCCGTAGCTTTTGCGCAGATGGCGGATTCTTAGCCCAACATCACCGTCTGTGACTGTTAGTTCAGGCATCAGTTGCCGCCTTGGTTCAAGATTGTGCGCACACGGCCTTCCATTTGCGCACTGCCGTCTGACAAGTTTACCCGCATGGTATTGGCAGAAATCGCACTGTTTCCTTGCGTAAGCAGCACGTCGCCGGACAACACAAGCGTGCCCGCATCCAGATTATACTCTGCGCTAGAGGCTTCGGCAGCTTCTGTCGCAGTTACAAAGGTTACGCCCCCGCTTGCGGACAGGCGACTGATGTCACCGGACGCATCATTGTAAAAAACCTGAACGCGACCGGCATTGAGACGCAAATCCCCTTGGCCAATAAGAACACTGCCTTGAAAGACTGCGGTGCCGGTGTCTTGATCTATGCTTAGGCTATCAGACGTAATTTCCAGCGGTGCAGTAGGGTCCGCGTTAATCGTTCCGAGGTTGATACTGGTTTGCGAAAACGCCGGGCCAGCAACCATCAGGATCGCGCAAAAGAATGCAGTTTTAAAAAGTGTCACGTCAAAGAATCCTATTGTTGCGGTGTGTATATCAGCCGAACACCATTTTGGAAAAGCATCACTTGACCGTCAGTCCCTTCGGGCGTTTCGATAATCATCTGACCTGCGGTAAGCGAACCAAAAGGTGCTTGTACTTCAATTGCCGCATCAGAAATTATCTGCCCTGTGGTCATGTTCGCCGTAATGCCAACCGTTTCCATTTCGTAGCCGTTTGATGTTTCAACACGGGCCAAACCCGAAAGACGCGCGATCCGGGATGTGGTGTCGAGTTCACCGGTTCCGGCGCGTATGTCGATGTGGACACCATTTACGGACTCAATGCTCGCAGTCAGATTTTCAATGATCATCAGGTCGCCGTTCGGACGGGTGGTGTCGGCGCTGATTCCGATCACTGAGCCATCATCGGCCACGCCAGAGATTTGCGCACCAGACAGCCTCGGCTCGCGGGCGATTTCTTCGATTTCAGCATAAGGGATTGTGGTTTCTTGCGTCGGTGCACGGGCGAAAAGGAATACAGTCGACATCAGCGCAAGCGCGGCGAGCGGCAGGGTGATTTTCAGAAAGCCGACAAACTGAGAATATAGGTTCTCGTCCTTTGTCATCTACACAATGCCTGCGCGTAGGCAGTCATGGATGTGCAAAATGCCTGCGACCTTGCGGGACCCGTCCGGATCCACAACAAATAGGCAGGTAATATTGCCAGTGTTCATCACGTTAACTGCCTCTTCCGCTAGCGATGCTGTTCCAATTGTGCGCGGTGCTTTTGTCATCACTTCGCCAGCAGTCAAATCCAACAAACCCGCCATATTCCGACGCAAATCGCCATCGGTCACGATACCGGTAAGGTAGCCCGCGTCGTCCAATACGCCAACCACACCGAAGCCCTTTTGACTGATCGTCAGCAGGGTATCGCTCATCGGGGTTTTTTCTCCGACGAGAGGAACAGCGTCTTTCTTGTGCATCAGGTCGCCAACGCGCGACAGCTGGGACCCAAGTTTGCCACCAGGATGAAAGTCGCGGAAGTTATCTGCTGAGAAAGCGCGATGTTCCATGATTGCCACAGACAACGCATCACCAAGTGCAAGGGTCATGGTTGTAGAGGTTGTGGGAACAACGCCGGTTCCGCAGGCTTCCGGCAGTTTGGGCATCAACAAAACGATGTCAGATTGGATCGCGAGTGAGCTTTTGGGTCGGCTCGTCATGCCAATTAACGGGATACAAAACCGCTGTGTATACGCGATCAAGTTGGCAAGCTCCGGCGCTTCGCCAGAGTTCGAGATCGCAAGGACAACGTCACCACGAGTCACCATTCCAAGGTCCCCATGCGAGGCTTCAGCAGGGTGGACGAAATGCGCAGGCGTGCCGGTGCTCGCCAAAGTCGCGGCGATCTTGCGGGCGATGTGGCCGGACTTACCAATACCTGAAATGATGATCCGACCTTTGGCATTCAGGATAAGATCGACAGCATCGGCCAAAGCGCCGTCCAGCGTATCCGCAAGCGCATTCAGTGCATCGGCTTCTTCGCGGATAACACGGCGGGCGGTGTCGGTGAATTTTGTATGATCAGCCATTAGTGAGAAAAGATATCCTGTTCGGGCCAGCCTGCAAGATCAAGCTGTGCGCGCGTTGGTAAAAAGTCAAAACAAGCCTGCGCCATTTCGGAACGGTTTTCGCGTTCAAGTCGGATATCCAGCACTTCGCGCAATTGGTGAAGATACAAAACATCGGATGCAGCATATTCAAGTTGAGCCTTGCTCAGTTCCGCCGCACCCCAGTCAGATTGTTGTTGGAATTTTGAAATATCGACACGCAACAATTCTTGCAGCAGATTTTTCAGCCCGTGGCGGTCTGTGTAGGTGCGCACCAGTTTGCTGGCGATCTTGGTGCAGTAAACTGGTGCTGCGACTGTTCCGAA
>DQCL01000129.1:0-5639 GCA_003533975.1 Octadecabacter sp.
GTCAGCAAGGCGTCCAAGAAATATTTTTGGATGTGGCGGAGGACAATATCCCTGCCCTTGCGCTTTATGCCCGCTGCGATTTCACCGAATTTTCACGCAGACCCCATTATTACGCGAACGGCGCCACCGCGATCTGCATGAAAACCGTGCTTTCCGCTGCGTCTCCGAGCGATGAGACCACCTGAAATCACCTAAGTGCTAAGAATCGGTTGATCTTTTCCGCGTCGCATTGCCTAATTTGCCCATGATCGAAAAAATCGGCCCATCACTTCGATGGGCTATAGATCCGGGATCGCTGCCACATGCGGCCCTCCAACAAAAACTTGGGAGAGTATTATGACCCTTATGACTAAAATCCTTAGCGCAACGACTGCGCTGGCTCTGACAGCTGGTGCTGCATGGGCTGACGGCCCTGCAATCATTTATGACCTCGGCGGTAAGTTCGACAAATCGTTCAACGAATCTGCATTCGGTGGCGCGCAGCGTTGGGCTGAAGAAACTGGTGAAGAATTCTCTGAATTCGAAATCACATCTGACGCACAGCGTGAGCAAGCGATCCGTCGTTTTGCCGAAGCTGGCAACAACCCGATCGTTATGGCCGGTTTCTCATGGGCGACACCGCTTTCCGAAGCTGCTGGCGACTACCCTGACACCAAGTTCGTTCTGATCGACATGGTTGTTGATGCGCCAAACGTTCGCTCTGTTGTGTTCAACGAGCACGAAGGGTCCTACCTTGTTGGTATGATGGCTGCTGAAGCATCCGAGACTGACATCGTGTCCTTCGTTGGCGGCATGGACATCCCACTGATCCGCAAATTCGCATGTGGCTACGCCCAAGGTGTTATGGCTGCGAACCCTGACGCGACAGTTATCGCCAACATGACAGGTACAACGCCGTCTGCTTGGAATGACCCCGTAAAAGGTTCCGAACTGACCCTCAGCCAGATCTCTCAGGGTTCTGACGTTGTGTTTGCTGCGGCTGGCGGCACCGGTATCGGTGTGCTTCAGACGGCTGCGGACGAAGGCATCCTGTCCATCGGTGTTGATGCGAACCAGAACTACCTGCACCCAGGTCAGGTTCTGACATCCATGCTAAAGCGCGTCGACAATGCTGTTTATGAAAGCTTTACTGCCGGTGAAGGTGTTGAACCTGGCTTTAACGTCATGGGCGTTGCCAATGAAGGCGTCGGCTACGCACTGGACGAGCATAACGCGGAGCTCGTTTCCGCCGAGATGCAGGCAATGGTTGATGAAGCCGCTGCTGCGATGGTCTCGGGTGAGCTGATGGTTCACGACTACATGTCTGATGAAACGTGCCCAGCTCTTGAATTCTAAGACTGGTTAACAGACGATAACAGAAGGGCCGCGCTGATCAGATCGGCGCGGCCCTTTGCTTAAACGATTTACGACAGGGGGAGCGACAATGAGCGATGCATTAACCACATTTTTTGACGCATGGAGCGAAACGGACGCGACGAAGCGTTCGGCGATGATTGCAGCATCGACGACCCCTCAGATGACCTACTCCGACCCGCGTTCTGATGCGCGACTGGTAGGGCACGATGATATTTCCGAATACGTTGGCATGGGGCCCGATGGCACAGAGATGACACAGCACGGCACCTACTTTTCCGAAGCCGACGATGCGGGAAAGCTTTTGATGATCGCTGGTTTTGTCGGACTGGGGTATAACGCTGATGTCTGAAGTCGCACCCGCCATTGAGCTCGTTGGTATTTCCAAGGCTTTCGGCCCCGTTCAAGCCAACAAAGACATTTCCATCCGCGTTATGCCGGGAACGATCCACGGGATCATCGGAGAGAATGGCGCGGGCAAATCCACGCTGATGTCGATCCTTTACGGGTTCTATAAGGCGGATGCCGGTGAAATCTTTATTTCCGGCCAAAAGACCGTCATCCCTGATTCACAAGCCGCGATTGCCGCGGGTATCGGAATGGTGTTCCAGCACTTCAAATTGGTGCAGAATTTTAGCGTGTTGGAGAACGTGGTGCTTGGGGCCGAAGATGGCGCATTGCTGCGCCCGTCCTTGGCAAAAGCCCGCAAGCAACTGAAATCCCTCGCTGAAGAGTATGAACTGAACGTCGATCCAGATGCCATCATCCAAGACATCGGCGTTGGTATGCAGCAGCGTGTCGAAATCCTTAAGGCGCTCTATCGTCAGGCTGATATCCTTATTCTGGATGAACCAACCGGCGTGTTGACCCCTGCCGAGGCTGACCAGTTGTTCCGGATTTTGGGGCGCCTCAAAGAAGAAGGTAAAACCATCATCCTGATCACGCACAAGCTGCGCGAGATCATGGACATTACGGACACCGTAAGCGTGATGCGCCGTGGTGAAATGACATCGACCGTCAAAACGTCCGACACCAACCCAGCCGACCTCGCGGAACGTATGGTGGGCCGTAAGGTGTTGTTGCGCGTCGATAAAGTACCTGCCAAGCCCAAGGACGTCGTGCTTGAGGTCACGGACCTCAACATAACCGACGAAAAGGGCGTTCACCGTCTTAAGGGCGTGTCGTTCAACGTGCGCGCGGGTGAAATCCTTGGTATCGCAGGCGTGTCTGGCAACGGGCAATCCGAACTTCTGGAAGTTCTAGGGGGCTACGAAGAGGCCACCGGTGAAATCCTGTTGAATGGGGAAGCGCTTGATCTGACGGGCGCGTTTTCTGATGGCCAATCCCGCCGCGCGCGCGGCATCGCCCATGTGCCAGAAGATCGTCAACACGAAGGCCTGATCATGGATTTCACAGCGGCTGAAAACACCGCCTTTGGCTATCACCATGACCCGAAATACCAGCGTAACCGTCTGTTGATGGACAACGCTGCGATCATACAAGACGCACAGGAAAAGATGGACCGCTTTGATGTGCGCCCGCCGAACCCGATGCTTGCCGCCAAGAACTTTTCAGGCGGAAACCAGCAAAAGGTCGTTGTTGCCCGCGAGATTGAGCGTGACCCGGATCTTTTGCTGGTCGGGCAACCGACACGCGGCGTCGATATCGGCGCGATTGAATTTATCCACCAACAGATTGTCGCCCTGCGTGACGCGGGCAAGGCGATCTTGCTCGTTTCGGTGGAACTGGACGAAATCATGGGGCTTTCTGACAGGATCGCCGTGATGTTTGACGGTGAAATTATGGGCGAGCGTTTGCCCGCCGAGACAGATGAAAAAGAGCTTGGTCTGATGATGGCCGGTGTGACTGAAGGGGAGACCGCGTAATGGATAAGATGCCAAAATGGGCTGACGTTGTATTGGTCCCCGTCGTGTCATTACTGTTGGCCGCCATCATTTCCGCAATCGTGTTTCTGGCCATCGGTCAAAATCCGTGGGAAGCGCTTAAGCTGATGGCATATGGCGCCGTGGGAACCTCCGATTTCCTTGGGTACACGCTATTTTATGCCACAAACTTCATCTTCACCGGGCTTGCTGTGGCGGTCGCGTTCCATGCGTCATTGTTCAACATTGGCGGTGAGGGGCAGGTTCTTTTGGGTGGCCTTGGCGCTGCAATTGCCGTGCTTCTGGTGCCGTGGCCCCATTGGACCTTAGCGTTGATTGCAGGCGGCACAGCGGCGGCCCTGTTCGGCGCACTTTGGGTTGTTATCCCCGCCTATCTACAAGCACGGCGCGGCAGCCACATCGTTATCACAACGATCATGTTCAACTTTATGGCGTCTGGCCTGTTGGTGTTCATGCTCAGCGGCCCACTTAAACCCGAAGGCCAGATGCAGGTCGCATCCGGCCTGTTTCCTGATGCAAGCAAACTGCCCTCCCTCAACGACATCGCGGAAATGTTCGGCTCGGATATGTTTGGACGCTCGCCGGTGAACATTTCCATCTTCATCGCGCTGTTGGCCTGTGTCGCGGTTTGGGCGCTGATCTGGCACACGCGGCTTGGCTATCAAATCCGCGCACTCGGCAAATCCGAGAGCGCCGCCAAGTATGCAGGTATTTCCGCAGTCAACATCACCATGATCGCACTGCTGATTTCCGGTGGCTTGGCAGGGATGATGGCGATTAACAACACGATGGGCATTAACTCTCCGCAGCTGGTGGATAACGCGGCTGGTGGTGCGGGCTTTATCGGCATCGCGGTCGCACTTATGGGGCGCAACCATCCGGTTGGCATTGTGATTGCGGCACTGCTGTTTGGTGCGCTGTATCAAGGGGGTGCGGAACTTGCGGCGGTGACGGACGTGCAGGTGCAAATCGTGATCGTCATTCAGGCGCTTGTGATTATGTTCACCGGTGCCTTGGACGAAATGGTGCGTAGCCCAATTGAGAAACTGTTCTTGCGGTTCGGCCGTGAGACGGCGGTGGAGGAGTAAGCCATGGATTTCTTCACAATTGTTCAACTTGGTGACGCATCCGTTCGCATGGCGATCCCGCTTTTGCTGGCGTGTCTTGCCGGTCTGTTTTCCGAACGTGCTGGTATTTTTGATATCGGGCTTGAGGGAAAAATGCTCGCCGCGGCGTTCCTCTCGGCGGGGGTGTCTTTCGCGTCAGGTAACGTCTGGGTCGGGCTTATGGCTGGTATCGGGATTTCCGTCGCCCTGTCGATTATTCACGGTCTTGCCTCAATTACGTTCCGTGGCAACCAGCTGATTTCCGGCGTTGCGATTAACTTCTTTGCGGCGGGCCTGACGGTTGTGATTGCGCAAGGTTGGTTCGCGCAAGGCGGCCGCACGCCGTCCCTGCCCAAAGACGCGCGTTTCAACGGCCTCGACTTTCCCGGTGCGCTGACCCGTGTGCGCGACAAGATGCAAGCGAGCCCCGGGATGCAGTTCTATTCCGAATTCGTGTCTGGGCATTCGATCCTCGTTTACCTTGGCCTGCTGACCGTTCCGTTAAGCTGGTGGATCCTTTATCGCACGCGTTTCGGCCTGCGTCTTCGTGCCGTGGGTGAAGCGCCAGAAGCTGTAGATACGGCTGGTATTTCCGTTGTTAGGTTGCGCTATAGCGCTGTCATCATTGCCGGAATTCTTTGCGGTATCGCGGGGGCGTATTTGTCTACGGCCGTGCAGGCGGGCTTTACCAAAGACATGACGGCAAACCGTGGTTTCATCGCGCTCGCCGCGTTGATCTTTGCGAAATGGCGCCCGTGGTATGCCCTTGGTGCCTGTCTGTTGTTCGGGCTTTTCTTTGCAATTGATAACCGCTTCCAGAACATCCAACTGCAAGTAATCTGGATCATGGTTCTCCTGATCGGAAGCGCGGCGGCAATGACAGTTTACGCCCTGCGCCGTGAGAAAATTGACGTGCTTGTTCTGGGTGGCCTTTCAGCCGTGTTGGCGGCCATTGCGCTTGTCACATGGTTTGGCACTGCGTCTGGCGAAGGCATCAATATGATTGCGGCCCTTTGGGAAACTGTGAAAGTACCAAGTCAGCTGATCCAGTCCCTGCCCTATCTGTTCGTTGTGATTGTGCTGGCGGGCTTTGTCGGCAAGGCCATCCCACCGCGCGCCGGAGGGCAGCCTTATGTCAAGGAACGCTGAGGAACTCGCGGATAAGATCCGCGCGATTGCGGGTGATGCTCCGGTTTCGATCGGCCTAATCCTCGGGTCCGGCTTGGGGCATTTGGCGGGCGCTGTAGAAGGCGTGGCCATCCCGTATGATGAGCTG
>DQCL01000129.1:5678-9221 GCA_003533975.1 Octadecabacter sp.
CATTACTACGAAAGCGGGCGCGGTGATGCGATGCGCCTTCCCCTTGAGGTGCTCAAGGCACTTGGCGCGGAAAAGATGATTGCGACGAATGCTGCGGGGTCCATGGTGCCGGACATGGCGACGGGATCCATCATGTGCTTGTCCGATCACATTAACTTTAGCGGTTTGAACCCACTGATTGGCGAACAGTCCGATGCGCGGTTCGTCCCTATGCGCGACTGCTATGACCCGTCCATGCGCGAGGCGCTTACCCGTGCGGCGTTGAACGCCAAGGTCGAAATGCATAGCGGGGTTTATGCGTGGTACTCCGGCCCCTCATTTGAAACCGTGGCCGAAATCAACGCGATCAAAATGCTCGGCGCGGATGCGGTTGGCATGTCGACCGTACCCGAAGTGATCTTGGGTCGCTTCCTTGGACTGCGGTGCGCTGCGATTTCTACGATCACCAATATGGCTGCTGGAATGTCAGATGAATCCATCAGCCACGAACACACTAAAGCGATGGCTCCTCTGGGGGCTGCGAAACTCGAAATTGTCTTGCGCGCGGCCCTACCGCACCTCTGAGGTTAATTGCTAGCTGTCTGGCCTTATTGGCACAGTAAAATTGGTCGTTGAATTATGTATCGTTGCAGGCGTAAGGAAAGCCTATGCAAATTTACCTGCCCATCGCCGAAGTTTCGGTGAACGCCTTTTTGCTGCTCGGTCTGGGCGGCCTTGTCGGGATTTTGTCCGGCATGTTTGGTGTTGGCGGCGGTTTTTTGATGACGCCCTTGCTATTTTTTATCGGCATTCCACCACCTGTCGCGGTTGCAACCGAAGCTGTGCAAATCGTCGCCTCTTCTTTTTCAGGCGTCCTCGCACATTTGAGGCGTAAAAGCGTTGATCTGAAAATGGGCACGGTGCTGCTGGTCGGTGGCCTGATCGGGGCCGCTGTCGGCGTTGTGCTGTTCAACTACCTCAAGTCACTTGGTCAGGTCGATCTGCTCGTAAAGCTTTGTTACGTTGTCTTTCTTGGCATCATCGGCGGGTTGATGTTTGTTGAAAGTCTGCGCGCGATCCGGCGGTCGAAGGTTGTTGGTGCGCCGCCAGTACGCCGCAAACATGGATTGGTCCACGCACTTCCTTTGAAAATGAAGTTCCGTGTTTCGGGCCTATATATTTCTGTCATCCCACCACTGATCGTTGGCCTTCTGGTCGGCATTTTGGCGGCGATTATGGGGGTTGGCGGTGGTTTCATCATGGTGCCTGCAATGATCTATCTATTGGGCATGCCGACCAAAGTTGTGATTGGGACCTCGCTGTTCCAGATCATCTTTGTGACGGCTTTCACGACTATGCTGCACGCCACAACAAACTTTACCGTGGATATCGTGCTGGCAGTTTTATTGCTGGTTGGCGGTGTGATTGGCGCACAAATTGGCACCCGCATTGGCGTGAAAATGAAAGCCGAACAGCTGCGTATCCTGCTGGCGCTCATGGTGCTTTTGGTGTGTGGCAAACTTGCGCTGGACCTTCTGTTGGTGCCGTCTGAATTGTACTCCTTGGGTGCTGGAGGGGGTCACTAATGCTCCGCCTGATCGCAGCCCTTGTTATGCTGGTTACACCGCTTACAGCTGAGGAAATCGTTCTCGGGCTAAGCCATGATGAGGTCGCGATCACCGCGACATTCAACGGGTCCGACGTTATGATTTTCGGTGCCGTCAAACGTGACGCCCCCGCCCCCAGTGGTGGCCCGCTTGAGGTTATCATCACGCTTTCCGGCCCGATGGAGCCGGTTTTGGTACGCCGTAAAGAACGTGTTCTCGGCATCTGGGCGAACACCGATGCCGTTGAAGTTGACGAAGCCCCTTCGTTTTATGCTGTCGCGACATCTGCGCCGATGCGCGAAGTCCTGTCCGAGGTTGAAGACCTGCGTTACGGGATCTCAATCCCGCGTGTTATCCGATCAGTCGGGGCACCGAGTGAGGTTGTGAACGCGGAAACATTCACGGATGCCCTTATCCGTATCCGCGCTGCCGCGGGCCTGTATCAGGTTTTGGACAGCCAAGTGGATATGGAGGAAGAAACCCTGTTCCGCGGACAGATCACGCTTCCTGCAGCTCTGACCGAAGGCAACTATTCAGCCCATATTTACCTTACCCGCGACGGAATGGTCGTTGATGACTACGAGACGGATATCGCGGTGTTTAAGGCTGGTTTGGAACGCTGGCTTTATGAAATGTCGCGCAATCAGCCGTTCTGGTACGGCATCATGTCTTTGGCGATTGCGATTTCTGCAGGTTGGTTGGCGTCCGCAGTGTTCCGCATATTCCAACGATAACCACCGTTTCGCGTTTAACTGCGATGCCTATCCACGCCCAATGTGGGGCATTTTGCTCGCCATAATCATCATGCTTTGCACGTTGGCCTCGGCGGGCAGGCTCGCCATGTGAAACACGGCGCGTGCCACATCTTCAACGGCCATTGTCGGCAGCGGCTCAAGCCCTTGTTTGGCACGTGCCACTTCAAGGTTTTTCACCAAATCCGTGCGCGCATTGCCAATGTCGATTTGCCCGCACGTGATGCCAAAGGCACGACCGTCCAGCGTGATGGTCTTGGTCAGGCCGGACACCCCGTGTTTGGTGGTCGTATAACAGGTCGATCCCTCGCGCGGGGTATGTGCGGAGATTGAACCGTTGTTAATGATCCGCCCGCCTTGCGGCGTTTGGTGGCGCATCTGTTTAAACGCGGCGCGTGCGCACAGGAACATGCCCGTCAAGTTGACATCTACGACCTGTTTCCAGTCGTCCAATGCAATCTCGTCGATGGTCGTTTGTGGGCCAAACATGCCCGCGTTGTTAAACAACACGTCCACGGCGCCGAAAGCTTCAAACGCTGCCAGCACCTGCGCCTCATCGGTGACATCACAGGGCAAGGCGATTGCGTTTGCGTGGGTGATCTTCGCAAGCGCATCAGCGCTCCTTGCGATCAGCCCAACACGCCACCCGTTTTCAAGAAAATGCACTGCCGTGGTGCGACCAATGCCGCTGCTGGCGCCTGTGATGATAATGCTTTTCATGGCTCAACTCCGTCGTCTTGCATGGTCAATTCAAGCGGCGCGGGCGCGACGGTCAAATCATCGACCCGCAATACTCCAGACGGCCGCGCAAGGCGGTTGCGCACAACCCAACACAGCCGGTTTTCAGCACGTGTTATGGCAACATAGGCAAGGCGTTTCCACAGCGGCTGGCCCGCTTCAACGCGCCCCATGCGGCTGGCGATTTCGATGTCGGGTGCGAAGACTTGCACCGTTTCCCATTGGGACCCTTGCGCTTTGTGAATGGTTACAGCCGCACCGTGCAAGAACGTTGCGCCCATTTTGGCGGCGAAGGGAATGAACGGTTCTTCGTCGCCTTCAAGTTCAATCTTTACGATGCTCGCCGCGCTGACCTGCGGGTCTTCGGCACCCATGACATGTAGGCGCGAAAAACCGGGCTTACGCCCTGGCCCGAGGTAGACGACCTGCGCGCCCTTGATGAGGCCGCGCGCCTCAAGGTCGAGGCG
>DQCL01000129.1:9285-14790 GCA_003533975.1 Octadecabacter sp.
ATACGCGTCGCGTTGCGCCAGACCAGACAGGGGGACCGCGCCATGAGATCACTTTCCACACGCTGCGCCAAGACAACGCGGTCATCCTTTGCGGCAGCTTCTGCTACGAGCTTTTCAAAGGCGTAGAAATCAACCTGCGGATCGGCCAGCGCATGGGCAAGATCGAGGATCGGGTTGTCTGCGGTTTGGCGGTGTACACGCGACAGAACCAACTGCTTGGATTCTGGCAGGCGTTCGAACAC
This sequence comes from Octadecabacter sp., assembly GCA_003533975.1. Lineage (GTDB taxonomy): Bacteria > Pseudomonadota > Alphaproteobacteria > Rhodobacterales > Rhodobacteraceae > Octadecabacter. The sequence continues at coordinate 9,528 of DQCL01000129.1, forward strand.
CATCTTGCCGCCTTCTGCTTTGACGGGTGGCAATTGTGCAGGATCACCAAACAGCACCAAGGTCGGAAAGATGTCTTGGAGGTCTTCGAACTGCTTTGCATCCAGCATTGAGCTTTCATCGACAAACCCGATGTCGAGCGGGTCTTCGCGGCGCTTCCATCCGGTGATGAAATCTGATCCACGCAGGCCCGCTGCCGCCAACGCCGCCGGGACTGACGAATTCAACTGATACGACGCGAACGCGCGGTCCAGCGCGACGTCGGTTAGTCCTTCAATTTCGGGCTTTTCACCTTGCCCCGCTAACCATTCCGCGATCTTTTCGTATTCGGGATCATACATCGGGGTGTATAGAATGCGGTGGATCGTTGTCGCCGGAACACCGCGGTTGCGCAGCACGGATGCAGCTTTGTTTGTCGGCGCAAGAATGGCTAAGGTGCGGCGATCACGGCGCTTTTTGCCCTCATAATCGCCGGACACAATATCAACACCCGCTTCGCGCAGGGCCTTGAACAGTTCGGCCAACAGCAGCGTTTTACCGCTACCTGCCTTTCCCAAAACCGCCAGCACAGCGCCTTTGGGGTCTTCATGGGGCGGCACCGTTGAACCGCCAAGCATATCAACGCCAGCCTCACCCAAAAGGTCGGACACAGCGTCCCATGCTTCGGCCTGATCATCTGAGAGGGTGAGGGAAGTTTTTACCATAGCGGGACACTAGCGGGACAGCGCTAGAGGGGCCAGACGTTAGGGCGCTCTCACGCACCATTTCAGGTGCCAATTCACGAGAAATTATCCGATGTCTTCCAAGGGCGGCACATGCTGGCTGTTTGCATGATTTGGCACGGGCCCCACGCCGTTCAAACGCGTTTCGATTTCTGTTTTCGCAACTGAAGCCGTAACTTCAAGCTGGTTAGCAAGCAGCGGCAGCCCATTGCGTTCAGCGAAGTCACGCAAATCCGCGATGACATCAATTATCCATTTGTGCCCCATGAAAGCCCCCTTACGATCAGAGTAAATGATTGGTTAACGCCAAGTATACTGATCGAAAGATTAACAATTTACTCCCGTGGATCAGGTCCCTGAAATGTTTCGATCCGCTCGCGCGAGCGGGCTTTTCAGAACAACGGGCCGCGCAGCGATGTGCTGGCGGCCCGTTTCTTAATTTTCACGATATGAGCTGAGTTTAGCGTCCAGCTTCGATCACATCTTCAAGCGTGCGTAGGCCCGTTTTCGGGGCCTGAACCAGCACGGACATATTGCCCGGCTTGTGTTCGTTGCGCAGCATCTTCAGGTGCGCGTCTGGCAGCTGATCCCACGGGAATACTTCTGACATGCACGGGTCAAGGCGGCGCTCAACCATCAGGTTGTTGGCGGACGACGCTTGCTTGAGATGTGCAAAGTGTGACCCTTGAACGCGCTTCTGGTGCATCCAGAGGTACCGCACGTCAAACGTACAATTGAACCCAGAGGTCCCCGCGCAAATCACAACCATGCCGCCCTTTTTACAGACCAGTGTGGACACAGGGAACGTTGCTTCGCCCGGGTGTTCGAACACCATGTCGACGTTGTTGCCCTTGCCTGTAATCGCCCAAATCGCCGCGCCAAATTTGCGCGCTTCTTTGAACCATGTGGCGTATTCAGGTGTGTTGACCGTTGGCAATTGGCCCCAGCAGTTAAAATCCTTACGGTTGATGACGCCCTTGGCCCCAAGACCCATAACGAAATCGCGTTTGTCTTCCTCGGAAATGACGCCAATCGCGTTGGCACCGGCTGTATTGATCAACTGGATCGCATATGAGCCCAGACCACCAGACGCGCCCCAAACCAACACGTTTTGACCCGGCTTCAGATCATGTGGTTCATGGCCAAACAACATGCGGTACGCAGTTGCCAGCGTCAGCGTATAGCAAGCTGACTCTTCCCATGTGAGGTGCTGTGGACGTGGCATCAATTGCTGCGCTTGCACGTTTGTGAACTGTGCGAAGGACCCGTCAGGTGTTTCGTAGCCCCAGATACGCTGGGACGTTGAGAACATCGGATCGCCACCGTTGCATTCCTCGTCGTCGCCATCGTCTTGGTTGCAATGGATCACAACTTCGTCGCCAATTTTCCAGCGCTTAACTTTGTCGCCCACCGCCCAGACGATGCCAGACGCATCGGAACCGGCAATGTGGTAAGGTGCGCCGTGGCCATCAAACGGGCTGAGCGGCTGGCCGAGGCCCGCCCAAACACCGTTGTAGTTAACGCCTGCTGCCATCACGAGTACGAGAACTTCGTGGCTATCTAGAACAGGTGTATCAACGACTTCGATCTGGAATGCCTTGTCCGGTTCACCGTGGCGTTCACGGCGAATAGCCCATGCATACATCTGTGCCGGAACATGGCCCATGGGTGGGATTTCACCCATTTCATAAAGGTCTTTTTTCTCGGCCTCGTAGGTGAAGGCTGCGTTTTGGTCGAGCGCCATGTCGGTCTCCATCAGATTTATCCGTTTTCCATGCCGCGCCGCAGAATCGGGCGCGTTGAAAGCAGAAATAGAGACGTGAAAGTAAGATTGCAACGCTGCGGAGGACATTTTTGTAATTTTATGTCCGCCGCAGCGCAGCGACGCTCAAAATTCGCGCGTTACGGGAAAGACACCGCAGAAACGCGACAAACGTTGATGTTATGCTTCACTATTGAAGAGCCGTCTTGGAATTCAGCGCGCATGTCATAGTTACAAATCCGGCGACCATCCGCGAAGTCGATGTTAATAGAGCGCCCAGCAGGAAGGATCTCAGAACCCAGAATGTCTTCTTCCCAGCTGTTCACGTTCACTGGGGAACCATAGAACCGCCAAATTGTACGCCCTGTGTTATTTCGAATAAGCACATTTTTGTTTGCCGCGATAACAGCAGTTGTTGTCGTGGTCGGCGTAGGCTGACACGCCGCCAAGGTAGTCGCCGCAATCGCGGCCAAAGCAAGTGATTTGAATTGAAAAGACATTAGATTCCCCAAGTTTAAATGAATCGTGGGTAGAGCCTAACGTTACGGCACCCCCCATTCAAGTCAGGGCAAGCAGGCCTATTCCTCTGGGAAGTGATGCGAAATTGAATTGGCGTAGTACGCAAGAACCAGTTTATCGCTGTCTACAAAAGTCACGGTCTCGTCGCCAGCTATCAGCCCGCGACGACGCAGGTTTGACAATCCATCAGCTGCAATTTTCTCTGGCGTCCTACGCGGCTTGGCGACCGTGGACGGCATCGCTGCGATCGTTTCTGCGATATGCGCTGTGATCGCTTCTTGCGTTGTTGCGCCAGACAACACGGCACGGCTCACCAATGGTACAGGTAGCAAAGGAATAACGCTTGCTATGCGGCCCATCAATTCTCGCCCGACAGCCTCGGTCGTGCCTTCATAGGATTGGGCAAAGTCGCGTAGCGATAACGGCTGACCGAAGCTGACATTTGCCGTGCCGAATGTCGTCATCTTGCGGCGAACGCGCGCCCAAAGATACCCTGCAATCCCGCTAAGAACGGACGAAAGCGGCGGACGAAAGCGGCGGATACCAGACTGCTCGGCCTTAACCAGGAACTTGTCTTCCAGCACGCGATCGTAATTTAGAGCCACTGGAACAAACACCACGTCACGTTTTTCCGGGTCAAAACCTTCAACAATATAGCTCAGAATGCCAAGCCGTGGATCGGCCATTTTACCGGTCAAGGATAGCCCACCTTCGGGAAAGACGGCCTGTGTCACCCCACCCACGGTTGCCATCTGCACATAGCGCGCCAAGACTTTTCGATACAGCTCACGCGCGGCGGGGTTACTGCGTGATTTACGGCGGATAAAGTAACCGCCCATCATTTTAATAATCGCGGAAAGCGGCCAAACACGCGCCCATTCCCCCACCGCATATGACAACGCGCCAGCACGGGAAACGAGGTAGGTAACCAGCACATAGTCCATGTTGGAACGATGGTTCATCACAAAGATAACCGTCGCATCAGGGTCAATCGCTTCATATTCCGCGCGGTCAAACTGGCCGACACGCAGTTTGTATAGAAAGCGTGACATCCATTTGGCTAACCGCATACCGAAGGAAAAATAGGCGGTTGCCGAAAACGATGGCACGATTTCGCGGGCATAGTGGCGGGCCTTTTCAAAGGCCACGTCTTCGCGCACGTCTTCGACTTTGGCATACTCGTTCACGGCCCTGATGACTTCAGGGTCAAACACCAGCCGTTCGATGGTGTCGTAGCGCTTTGCAAGCTTGAATGGCTCGATGGGCTTGGTGAGCCGCTCGTTTACCCGCGCCACAACCCGTTCCGCGCGGCGCCGGAAAAACCAGCGCACAGACGGGAACAAAAAGTGGGATGCAAACGTGACTGCCGCGAAAAGCAGCACCAGAACCAAGAGCCAGAGAGGGATAACAATAGGGGTCGTCATACAGGGGAAAGTGTCAGGGAATGGACGCCTGAGCAATGGGGGCAAAAAGCCAAAAAATGCCGCAGTGCAGCGCGTTGACAAAGGTATTATCTTTCGGATAACTACCGATCCAAGCAATAAAATTGCGCACCCTGATTCACGAGGCCGAACCATGTCGCAAACGCAAAAAGACCGCCCTTGGCTATTTAGAACCTACGCGGGTCATTCAACCGCCAAAGCGTCTAATGAGCTTTATCGCGGCAACCTTGCCAAAGGACAGACAGGCCTGTCCGTCGCGTTCGATCTGCCGACGCAAACGGGCTATGACAGCGATCATGTGCTTGCAAAGGGCGAAGTCGGTAAGGTCGGCGTTCCAGTGAACCACTTGGGCGATATGCGTGCGTTGTTTGACGACATTCCGCTGGAAAAGATGAACACCTCGATGACGATCAATGCGACCGCACCTTGGCTGCTGGCGCTTTATATTGCGGTGGCGGAAGAACAGGGCGCGGACGTGTCTGCGCTGCAAGGCACCGTACAAAACGACATCATCAAAGAATACCTCAGCCGCGGCACATACATCTGCCCGCCTGCCCCGTCTTTGCGAATGATTACCGATGTTGCCGCGTTCACCCGCGAACATCTGCCCAAGTGGAACCCGATGAACGTCTGTTCCTACCACTTGCAAGAAGCTGGCGCGACACCTGAGGAAGAACTGTCCTTCGCACTGGCCACCGCAATCGCCGTGCTCGACGACCTACAGGGCAAAGTCCCCGCGGATGCCTTCCCCGCGATGGTTGGGCGTATCTCGTTTTTCGTGAATGCCGGTATCCGCTTCGTCACCGAAATGTGCAAAATG
>DQCL01000128.1 GCA_003533975.1 Octadecabacter sp.
ATCGAAGTGATGGGCCGATTTTTTCGATCATGGGCAAATTAGGCAATGCGACGCGGAAAAGATCAACCGATTCTTAGCACTTAGGTGATTTCAGGTGGTCTCATCGCTCGGAGACGCAGCGGAAAGCACGGTTTTCATGCAGATCGCGGTGGCGCCGTTCGCGTAATAATGGGGTCTGCGTGAAAATTCGGTGAAATCGCAGCGGGCATAAAGCGCAAGGGCAGGGATATTGTCCTCCGCCACATCCAAAAATATTTCTTGGACGCCTTGCTGACCAAGGATGCGCAGGGCCCTTTCTAGGTTTCGTGTGGCGAGGCCGTGGCCTTGGCATTCAGGGTCGGATGCGAGTGTAAGAATCTCCGCTTCGGGCCCGGCACGGCGCAGCACGACAAAACTGAGGTCTGTGCCGTGAACAAGAACATTTGGATCATCCAGATATCGCGCAAAGTCAGCCGCTGGCCAGCCATTGCCACCAAACGCGGCAGCGTGGGTGCGTGCAAGGCCCTCGGGTGTCACGGCAAGATCACTGGCGGCTTTTCGCGCGGGGGGGCTGCATCGGGGGCACGCACATAAAGCGGCGCAGGACGTTCGAGCGGCTCAGTGGCTTGTGCCAGCTTTTGCGCAGCGATCTGTGCAATCGCTTCGATCATTTTTTGCGCATCCGGTTGGGGGGCCTCGCCGTCCTCTTGGCGCGGTGCATCTGTGCCTGCATCGTTCAGCTCAAGGGCATATCGTTGATCGCGTGGCGCCGGTAAATACGCGGTAAACGGGCGTGGCTTTCCAAATGCGACGGCTTCAAACCCGTTCACACCAATTGCTGGTTTACCAAGCCCAAGCGCCAATCCACGGGCCGCGGAAACGGATATGCGGATGCCGGTGAAGTTCCCTGGCCCAGTGCCAACAGCAATCGCGTCAAGATCAGCCCATGTTTTGCCGTTCTGCGCCAAAACCTCCTCCAGCAACACCAATAGGCGTTCGCCTTGCCCACGCGACATTTCTTCGACGCGGCTGACAATCTTTTCGCCAGATAGCAAAGCGGCGGCACAATGTGCCGCCGATGTATCAAATGCGAGGATGGTTGGTTTAGGCGGCAACTGGGCGCACCTCCAGAACCTCTGGGATGTAGTGGCGCAGCAGGTTTTCGATACCCATCTTCAACGTCATCGTTGAACTTGGGCAGCCCGCACAGGCACCCTGCATCTGCAAATAAACGATACCGCGCTCAAAGCCGTGGAAGGTAATGTCGCCACCATCTTGCGCAACCGCTGGGCGTACGCGCGTATCAAGCAATTCTTTGATCTGGTTGACGATATCGCTGTCTTCGCCCGTGTGCTCTGCATGACCAGAATCCGCCTGCGCGCCAGTCATTACTGCCGCACCGGATTGGTAGTGCTCCATGATCGCACCCAAAATCGCGGGTTTGATGTGGTCCCATTCAACGGCTTCTGCTTTGGTTACTGTTACGAAGTCCGCTCCGAAAAATACGCCCGTTACACCCTCAACCGCGAATACGCGGGTCGCCAAAGGGCTATTCCCTGCGGCCTCAACGCTCGCAAANNGGGTTCGGTGTTGATTCAGTCTGGATAAACATGGGCAGCAAACCTTTTTTGTCAGGATTTAGATATGCGCCTGCCAGCGTGCGAAGTCAAGGTTTGGAATGGTTCTAAACTACACACACATACGGACCGCCCAAAGTTTGAACGCTCCGCAGCGGGGAGGTCGGACAGGTTAGCATAGGTATTGGTGTCGAACCGCAGAACTTCTGTGTCCACAACTTCGCCGCCACGGACATGCTGACGTGTTTGAATTCGGATATCACATCGAAACCCGAACAGCTTTATGGCGGCTAGTATTTGTTAGGCCGTCAAGTCGACTTAGCTAATCGCTTCAAGACGTTCTTTGGACATATCACCGGGAACAATCGTCATCGGGATCGGTAATGACCCCGCCTGTTTTGTCATTGCGGTAATAAGCGGGCCAGGCCCCTTTTTGTCGGTCGCAGCGCCAAGCACCAAGATGCCAACTTCAGGGTCCTCGTCGATCTGCGTAAGAATCTCTGTCACAGGCACACCTTCGCGGATCACCAGCTCAGGGTTGATGTTCTGCTTGTCGCGCATCCACTTTGCGAAAACCTCAAAGTGGACCTCGATACGTTCACGGGTTTCTGCACGCATCACATCGGCCACGCCGATCCAGTGGTTGAATTCGTCTGGCGGGATAATGGAAAGCACTTCAACCCCGCCCCCGGTCTTGGCAGCACGCATCGCAGCAAACCGCATCGCGTTCAGGCACTCACGGCTATCATCAAGGATCACGAGGAACTTGCGCATCATTGTCTCCATTCAACAAGGAGAGTGTGCCGGAGTGCGCCTAAACGCGCAATCTATATCTGCGATAGGCAAATTTCAGCCTTCAGATCAGGACCGTAGCAACCCGACGATATCGTAGGTTTTTTCCAAAATAGGCGTCGCAATCGTGCGTGCTTTTTCAGCGCCGCGTGCGAGTTTACGATCAATTTCGGCCGGATCATCCATCAGACGTTTCATTTCATCTGAAATAGGCGCGAGCTTGGCCACAGCCAATTCCGCCAACGCAGGTTTGAAACGTCCCCACTGTGCGCCCGCATATTCCGCGATCACGGCGTCTGGCGTCATGTCGTTTAGGCCTGCATAAATATCGACAAGGTTCTTAGCCTCCGGTCGCCCCTCAAGTCCTGCAACGGTTTCCGGCAACCCTTCGGGATCTGTCTTCGCCTTCTTGAACTTTTTGGCGATCTTGTCGGCATCATCAAGCATGTTGATACGCTCCATGTCGCTGTCGCCTGATTTGGACATCTTCTTGGTGCCG
>DQCL01000064.1:0-4932 GCA_003533975.1 Octadecabacter sp.
CTTGTAATCGAGGTTGGCCAATGGCTCATCCAGCAAGACCAAGCCTGCCTCTTTGACAAGCGCACGCGCCAAGGCGCAGCGTTGTTGCTGACCACCCGACAATTCCAGCGGCTTGCGCCCGAGCAATTCGGGCGCCAATTTCATCAAATGAGCGGCCTCTTTAACGGCGCTGTCGATCTGGTCTTTTGACTTGCCCAAAAGCCGCAAAGGGCTGGCGATNNTTGTCGTAGACCGTCATCGACGGGTAGTTGATGAACTGTTGATAAACCATGGCCACACCGCGGTCTTGTACCCGCATGCCGGTGACATCGCTGCCGTTCCAACTTATCTTGCCCGCCGTTGGCGCATCCAGCCCAGCCATCAGGCGCATCAGTGATGTCTTGCCCGCCAATGTTGGGCCAAGCAGGACGTTCATCGTGCCGCTGTTCAACTCAAGGTCGGTGGGGTGAATATGGTGCTGGCCATTCACGACCTTTGTGACACCCTCTAGAATTAGGGACATTTCTGATTTCCTTTCCGCAGGTCAGACTGCGAATTGCCGGCCTGCGCCGGCGCATTCATTGCCATCCACTCATCCAGCGACTTGATTTCTTGTGCCGTCATGCGCAGCCCGAGTTTGGAACGACGCCAGACGACGTCCTCGGCGGTGCGCGCGAATTCGTTCTGGATTAACCAGCCCGCTTCGCGTTCCGTTAGGTTTGATCCGAAATTGCGGCCAAGGTCGGCCTCATGTGTCGCATCCCCAAGCACATCGAACGCATCCAGCCCGTAGGCCTTGACCATACGGGTGGCCCATCGAGCCGTCAAAAAAGGATACTGCCTGGCCAACCGTGCCGTCAGGTCCGCGACCCCATCGACCGGGAAATCGCCGCCGGGCATAGGCGCACCGGCTGTCCACGGCTTTCCCGCTTTTGGAAGAAATGGCACGATCTTTTCCATCGCCGCTTCCGCTAGTTTCCGGTAGGTCGTGATTTTGCCGCCAAAGATGTTCAGCATCGGTGCGCCTGCAGTCTCGTTCATTTTCAAAACGTAATCGCGTGTCGCCGCCGTGGCCGATGTCGCGCCGTCATCATAAAGCGGGCGCACACCTGAATAGGTCCAGACGATATCGTCGGTCGTGACAGGTGTCTTGAGGTATTTAGACGCAAAATCAACGAGATAGACTTGCTCTTCGGGGGTGCATACGGGTTTTTGGGACACATCGTCATGCTCGGCGTCCGTCGTTCCGATCAGGGTAAAATCCGTTTCATAGGGGATCGTGAAAATGATCCGCCCGTCAGTGCCTTGGAAGAAATAGCATTTATCGTGATCGTAAAGTTTTCGCGTGACGATATGGCTTCCCCGTACCAGACGCACACCCTCAGTCGCGTTGACGCGCACCTGATTGCGGATCACGTCTTCGACCCACGGGCCGCCTGCGTTTACCAAAAGACGGGCGCGCACGTCGCGGCGTTCTTTCGTGTCGGTGTCCTCCAGCGTGACGTGCCAAATGCCGTCCACCTGCTGCGCGGCAACGACTTTGGTGCGCACATTTATCCGCGCACCACGTGCCTGAGCGTCGCGGGCATTCAGAACAACCAGCCGGCTGTCTTCGATCCAGCAGTCAGAGTATTCATAGGCTTTCTTGAAGCGGTCCTGAAGCGGCGTACCTTCCGGCGTTTCGGCAAGATTGAGTGACGTCGTCCCCTTCAGGATTTGGCGCCCACCCAGATTGTCATAGAGAAATAGGCCTAACCGGATCAGCCATGCAGGGCGTCGCCCCTTCATCCAAGGCATAACGAGGTTCAGGATTTTCGACGTCGGGGTATCCCCCTCAAATCGCATGTCTTTATGGTAAGGAAGGACAAATCGCATTGGCCAGGAGATATGCGGCATCGCTTTCAAAAGCGTCTCGCGTTCAATCAGGGCTTCGCGCACCAGCCGGATTTCAAAGTATTCCAGATACCGCAATCCACCGTGGAATAGTTTCGTGGAGGCAGAGGAGGTCGCTGATGCCAGATCGTTCATCTCGGCAAGTTCAACGCTCAGACCACGCCCCGCAGCGTCGCGTGCGATGCCGCATCCGTTGATGCCACCGCCTATTACGAAAAGGTCGACAACGTCGTTTTGGTCACGGTGATCCAATGATGCCTCCCCCCCATTATCTTCGCCGCGAACCCCCCGTTCATGGCGTCGCTCTAGTAGGCACTTAAACGTCACACCGGTCAATAACGAATGTTCGTAAATATTCGCTATTTATCTTTTTGCCCCATTTTGCCGGACGATCTTTTTCGGAATCGTCTGAAAAGTTGAAAAGGTAAGGGAATCCGAACGAATCGAACCCTTGACGTTCAACCCTTACAACTGAATGCTGCAAAGACGCGGTTTGCATATGGCAGGCCGGCCTGCAGTGCTGAGGAGACGGCGTTGGTCACGAATTTTAGGCAACGAGAAATACTCGAACTTGCACGCAAGGATGGCAAGGTCACCGTGGATGGGCTGGCTGAATTATACGACGTCACGGTTCAGACCATCAGACGGGATTTGTCCGAATTGGCAGACAGCGGTCGCCTTGATCGCGTTCATGGTGGCGCCGTCATCCCCTCTGGTGTGGTTAATATCGTCTATGAAGAACGCCGCCGCCTGAACGAGGATGGCAAGAAGTCAATCGCGATGGCCTGTGCTGAAGCGATCCCCGACGGGGCTTCCGTCTTTATGAACATTGGCACCACGACCGAAGCCGTCGCGCGCGAATTACTTTATCACGAGAACCTGCTGGTCGTGACCAACAACATGAACATCGCCAATTCATTGGCCGCCAACCGCAGTTGCGAGATTATCTTGACGGGTGGCGTCTTGCGCCGCTCTGATGGGGGGCTCGTGGGTATGTTGACCGCTGAAATGATCAAGCAGTTCAAGTTCGATTTCTCGGTCTTGGGATGTTCGGCGATTGATGAAGACGGCGACCTGCTGGATTTTGATGACCAGGAAGTGCTGGTCAGCCGTGGTGCCATTGAACGCTCCCGTCAGGTGATGATTGTCGCGGGCCATGACAAATTCACGCGCAAAGCCCCGTTGACGATCTGCTCGCTGGAGGATGTTGACGTCTTGTTTACTGACAAATCCCCCACAGGAAAGCTCGCCGACGACTGCCAGCAAGCAGACACAGACATCGTCGTCGTTTGATGGGGTAGGCTTGATATGAAGGATCGCACCAATTCCGGCTGGCTTTTCGTGGCGCCTGCGGTTGTGCTGCTCAGTATCGTCGGGCTGATCCCGCTCATTACCGTCATCAATTACTCGTTTTTTGAGATTTTCATTCTGGATCAACGGTTCTGGATCGGTCTGGAATGGTACGGCGACATCATCCGCTCCGATCGCTTCTGGTCCAGCTTTGCGCGTAGCGCGGTGTTCTCCACCCTCGTTCTTGTCATTCAAATCCCCCTCGGGGTCGCAATCGCGCTTTGCATCCCGAAGGGCAAATTTTGGATCGGTTTGGTTCTGGCCCTTGTTGCGCTGCCACTGCTGGTGCCGTGGAATATGATCCCGTTGCTGTGGCTGGGCCTTCTCAATCCGGAAACAGGGATTCTGGGGCAGATCATGGCCACCTTCGGCTGGTCTATTGATTGGAAACTGTCCGCGGCGCAGACATGGGCTGTCATCCTCGCCATGGACACATGGCACTGGACCAGCCTCGTGGTGTTGCTCTGCTATTCCGGCCTCACCACCATTCCAACGTCCTACTATCAAGCCGCGGACATTGACGGTGCGGGACCATGGCAGGTCTTTCGCCACATCCAGCTGCCGAAACTACAACATGTTTTGCTGATGGCTGTCCTCTTGCGGTTCATGGATTCCTTTATGATCTACACAGAGGCGTTTCCGATCAATGCGGGCGGTCCATCAGGGGCCACCATGTTCCTTGCTGTTGATCTGGGCGAGGACATCAAAGCCTTCAACTACGGCCCCTCTGCTGCGCGTTCCGTCATCTATTTCCTCATCGTTCTGACGGTTGCGTGGTTGTTCACCAAAGCTCAAAGCGTCTTGGACACAGACCGCGAGGCCAAAACGTCATGACCCTCGCGCGTGCGCTTCCTATCCTCAAGATCGCTCTTCTAACCCTGTTCATCGTCTTCGCAATCCTGCCCCTCGTTCAGATGACCATGCTCAGCTTTGTTGTGACCCTGTCGACGGATGATAGTCAGATCGGAGATTTGACCCTCGCGAATTACGCCAACATCTGGTCTGATCCCAATCTGCGCTCGGCCTTTGTGAACTCCATCGCCTATATGTTGATCAACATCTGCATCACTGTCCCCGTCGCAATCCCCGCTGCCTATGGCTTTTCACGCATGTCCTTCGTTGGCGACAAACAGTTGTTCTTCGCCTTTATCGCCTTTCGCATTACCCCGCCCGTCGTCCTTACCCTGCCGATATTTCAGCTATTTTCAGCTCTCGGTGTGGTGAATTCCGTCTTCGGCATCGCTTTGGCCCACTGTCTGTTCAATCTGCCCATCTCAATCTGGATCTTGCAGGGGTTCATTTCGGCCATTCCCAAAGAGGTTGACGAAACGGCCTTCCTCGACGGCTATTCAAAACCAAGGTTTATCTGGACATTCCTGTTGCCCCAGATCGTCCCCGGCATCGCCGTGACCGCATTCTTCTGCTTTATGTTCTCGTGGGTGGAAGTCGTGTTCGCCCGCATTTTGACAACCACGAACGGCAAGCCGATCAGCATGGCGATCAATGCCCTTTTCGGGTTTCAAACCGACATCGGTCTGGTGATGGCGGTCACCGTCGCATCCATGATCCCCGGCGCGGTCCTGCTGTTTTTGATGCGCAACCACCTGTCGCGCGGATTCAGAGTTGGAACGGTCTGATTTCATAGGACATGCGCCTTTCAATGGGCGACCTTGAAAGACCTTGCAATACCAAACGCCAGCAGAGAAATTT
>DQCL01000064.1:4987-5341 GCA_003533975.1 Octadecabacter sp.
CTGCGGATCGACTGTGTGGCACGTGGGCCTAAGGTGGTCGCCTCGTTGACGTTTGGTGCCACGGTGCTAAACGGACAGTTCGCATAAGGAAAAAACCATGAATCTGTTTGCCGATATACGCGCGCTTGTGATCGACTGTTTGACTGACCTGACCACCGAGGGGGTTTTGCCCGCTGGGTTGGCGTTTGATAACGTAGCTGTTGAACCGCCGCGTGACGCAGCGCATGGCGATATGGCGACGAATGCGGCGATGGTTTTGGCCAAGCCTGCGGGTGCCAAGCCGCGCGATATTGCGGATGCGCTGGCGGCAAAGCTGGCGGATGACGCGCGTATCGTAAGCGTTGAGGTTGCCGG
>DQCL01000113.1:0-249 GCA_003533975.1 Octadecabacter sp.
AGCGATCTCGAGGACCTGTTCGAGGAGGCCGCCCGCACGCTGCGCCGCCTGCCCAACCCGCCGGGATCCGGGCCGAAGGGCTATGGATCTTCATGGCCCGACTATGTCCAGGATGCCAGGCACGCCTACGGCTACCACGATGTCCGGATGCGGGTCATACCGTCAGCCGCCGACATCGCCAGCATGGAGGAATGCCTGACCTGGCTGCGGCTGGTATCGCCGGAGGATGCCATGATCATCTGGTTGCGC
>DQCL01000113.1:270-2744 GCA_003533975.1 Octadecabacter sp.
CGCTGGGTCGCCGCGCTGCAGACGATCGCAAACCGGATGAACGGTGTGCGGAGGGGTGGTATCTGCGAACGGAAGAAGCCACAATAATGATGCGTGACAAAGTATGGGCTGATTGCAAGAATCGGTTAGCCGATTCTCCGGAAGGTCTTCTATTGCCAAAATTGATCCCAAATATCGAAAACCGGGTTAGGAAATTACCCAAACCAGCCAATGCTTCCCAAGCGCTTCAACCTCTTTTTGAAGCAGTGAGCAACGCCTTCTATGCGATTGAAGATCGGCCCGAGGAACGCCAACAAACGGCAGGGATGGTTCGCATAGATATCACAGATCTTTCCAACCCAAATAAATTCAGGGTTGAGGTTGCCGACAACGGCATAGGCTTGGATCAAGAACGATACGATGCATTTCAAACGATAGATACCGACTACAAAAGAAAAAAAGGCGGGAAAGGCGTTGGCCGCCTTTTCTGGCTGGACGCGTTTGAGAAAGTGACCGTCGAGAGCCTCTATAAAGACAAGGGCACTGTTCGGAGGCGCTGTATTAAATTCGTTCTAAGCAATGACGAGCAGATAGTCGAAGAAGATTTGGAGACCGGATACACAGGCCGAACGGAACTGGGCACCACCGTAATTTGTGAGGGGTTGCGCGGGGAAAGTTACCAACGCTGTTTCCCGAAACAAAAACCAACTTTCCTTCGGCATTTCAGCGCACATTTTATTGCTGATTTTCTCGTCGGGAACGGCTCGGCCGTCCAAGTGTCACTAGATGGCGACATAACTGAATACCCAAAAGCCATCTCAAGTTTGGTTGTCAAAAGCGACTTAACAACCGGAGAATTTGAAATTGAGGATTGCGGCACATTCTCAGTAACTGGGTTTGCCTGCGACAAAGAGGCAAGCACCGGGCTTGATGGCAACCATCAAATGCATCTCTTGGGGAATGGGCGAACTGTAGAGTCACGGAAAGTCGACGGCCTGATGGGACTTTCAACAATCTCGGCTCAGGGACGGGACGACCTGTATTTCCATGGTTGTGTCACAAGCGAATACTTGAATGATCGTGTCAACGAGGGCCGGACAGCATTCAATGTTCCAGAGTCAATTCTAAAATCAATCGTGCGCAAATGTGTTGAGCGCGTAAGGGAAACCGTGCTCGCTGAGCAAATGGTTGCTTACGAAGACACACGTAAGGAAAGCTACGGCAGTTTTGTCGCGCGGCATCCGATCTACGGGTTCGATGATCCAGAAACGCAGCTGTCACGGGTCCCATTCAACGCTCTCACACCGGAAGAGTTTGCGACAGGCCTGGTAAAATATCAGATCCGCCGCGACGAGGAACGCCAAGAAGCAATGGAGGAGGCTATTCGTCTTTTGGAAAGTGGCGACGACGTGCCAACCACATTTGACGAAACCTTGAGAAGGGCAGTTGACGAACTTCAATCTTCTGAACAGTTGGCGCTGGCCCAACACGTTGTCCGGCGAAAGCTGGTACTGGAACTCATCGACAAGCTCTTGCGGCGTGTGCGGCAGCGCGAAGGGAAAAAGGATGATTTTCATCTCGAAAAATCCCTGCATTCATTTATTGTCCCAATGCACATTCAGGGGGACGATCCAAATGAAAAACGTTCCCGTGCACATGATTTGTGGATACTGGATGAGCGATTGGCGTTTACTCGCGCGTTTTCGTCAGACAAGCGTTTTGACAATCTGCTAGCCGATTCCACAAATGCAGAGAGGGCTGACCTGATCGTATGGGATTTCGCCAGCGGGCTTGGTGTGGCGGATCCTGACAAAGGCGGCGAAAAAGTCGATACTACGCGCCCGTTGGACAAAGTCATGATCGTAGAATTCAAAAAGCCGGGTCGAAAAAGCTATGGCGCGGATGAACAAATCCTTTTCCAAATCACAAAATACATCAGCGAGTTGCGTGGGGAAGAAATCGAAGGTTTCGGTCGCGAACGCATACGAATCGCGGATGATTGCATATTCTACTGCTACGTCGTGGCGGACATTGTCGGCGATTTGAAAAAGCAACTGTCGACATGGTCCAAAACCGCAAACGGTCAAGGACGAATTATGCCTCTTCAAGGTGACGTCAATGGCTCCATCGAGGTCATTCAATGGCAAGACTTGGTAAACGACGCGTGGGCCAGAAATGAGGCCACGCTATACGCAGCAGGGCTTCGACGTCGTTGAGATTCCTTTTGCAAGAACACCTTGCGATGACAGGTATGATCGATTTCTGAAAACCTCTCTACGAATGTGAGAAAATCTAACCATCTGACGTCAATACATTTTCCTACCGAAACAAGTCGCTGAACTGGCACTGAATGTGGCCCGTCTGGCGGAAACCATTGAACTTTTGGCGCGACATTTCGGGCGGTTTCATGCCATCAAACCGATAAGATCGCAGAGGCTTGCCGCCCATCCCCCCCTGCCTTGGGTCCTCCGTGGGCCGATGTGTATGCGGGGGGG
>DQCL01000113.1:2786-3078 GCA_003533975.1 Octadecabacter sp.
ACTTTATGACACCTCCCTGTCTTTCCCCTCGGGCCTGGCGCAAGCCGGGCCTTTCTTTTTGGGGCATGGCCGGGACGCAGGAAACACCTCTGATGCCAATGAAGATCAAGATGACGCCGGTCGAGCAGCTGGTGCCCTACGCCGGGAACGCGCGGACGCATTCTGACCAGCAGATAGCACAGATCGCCGCGTCCGTTACCGAGTTCGGCTTCACCAACCCGGTCCTGACCGGTGCGGACAATGTCATTATCGCAGGACATGGTCGCCTGTTGGCGGCGCAAAAGCTCGGGAT
>DQCL01000113.1:3107-3605 GCA_003533975.1 Octadecabacter sp.
CTGGTGATCGCCGACAACAAGCTGGCCGAAAACGCTGGCTGGGACGAGGAATTGCTGCGCACGGAACTGGCTGCGCTGGACGATATGGAATTCGATCTGGACTTGATGGGATTCTCGGACGAGGAGCTTGATGGCCTGCTTGGCGATCCGGAAGATCCGGCGCTGGGCGAGACCGAAGGCGAGGACGATGTTCCAGAAACCCCGGAGGACCCAGTAAGCCGCCCGGGTGATCTTTGGCTGCTTGGGAAACACCGTCTGCTTTGTGGCGATGCCACGGTGGCCACCGATGTGGAGCGGGTTCTGAACGGGACACAGCCGCTGCTGATGGTGACCGACCCACCTTACGGCGTGGAGTACGACCCCGGCTGGCGCAACCAGGCCGGAGCCGCCAAGACAAAACGCACCGGCAAGGTGCTGAATGATGACCGGGCAGACTGGCGCGAAGCATGGTCGCTGTTTCCGGGAGATGTGGCTTATGTCTGGCACGGTGCGCTGCAT
>DQCL01000073.1:0-7240 GCA_003533975.1 Octadecabacter sp.
GAATCCCTGTCTGTCCGCCACCACCCTTTTCCAACAGAATTTCGAAAGCAGAATACTTTGGGATTCTTGCTGTGCCTGCATTCAGAACTCACCGTGTTCGGGGGTTAACCCGTCTTAAAGTCACCTGGCTTTTCTCGCAAAGTCCCCGGTGTGGTCTGATACCAGCGATAAAATGCGCGATAGAATGCGCCTTCGTCTGCATATCCAACGGCGTCGGAAATCTGCGAAATAGATTGGTTCGTGCGCGATAAAAGCACCGTTGCGCGGTTTCGCCTTTGTTCGTCTTTTAGCTGTGTCACCGAATGGCCTGCATCCTTGAGCATCCGGTGTAACGTTGAGCGCGACATCCCTAGATCATCCGCGATACCATCTGCATCCGGCCAATCCGCAGGCGCCCCGCGCAGGCATTTTTCGACGATGACATGCTTCAGGCCTTCCGTGTCGCGATACCCGCGTAAAAACGCCTCAGGAAGCGTGCGCAAAAAGGTTTTGAGATCTTTTTCGGATCGCGCCGCGCGGCGGGACAGGTATTTCTGATCAAAAACCAAACGTGCGACAGGGGCATTAAAAACAACAGGCACACCAAAGAAGTCGCGATAGTCGTTCTGTCCGACGGGTTCGGGGCAGGGGAAAGACACCGCTTTAATGGGAATGCGTTCCTTAGCCGACCAGCAATTGAACCCATGAAGAATGAGAAAGAAAGCGCGGTAGGTAAAGGCGCTTTGGGAGGGGGTTGCGCCATGTAATTCAACGACACAGTTGCGGCCGGTTGTTCGCATGACCCCGTATGGTTCATCAAGCACCACACGCATAAACCGCAGCGTACGTTTCATCGCGATTTCAAGCGTTTGAGCGCCCATGATCGCATGCCCCAAAAGCGTGGTACTACCAGGGGGCATGGGCCGTGCACCCAATCCAAAGAACTCGTCTCGCATATGCAGGGACAGGGTCAGCCAGATGCGCCCAAAGTCTTCGGTGTTGAGGCGGTCGAGACGATCTGGCGGTACGCGTGCGTCTTTCAACAACTGGCCAATGTCGAGGTTCGCTTTGCGGGCGCAATCCAAAGCTTCGGCCACGAAAACGGGCGCGACGGGCCGGAAAGAAACATGTCTGTCATTTTGTGTCATGATTGGCAAACGATACGACACTGGTAGCAAGGATCACAAGTGCTATGGTTAGCAAATGGATTAAGCATCTGCGCAAAATGCCGGTGGGGGAGTTGAGATGAAACGAATGGGGATTGTCGTGTCGGGGGCTGCGTCTGGGCTTGGGCGTGCCGTGATGGAAAACCTTGCCGCGCAAGGGTATCCGGTTGCCGCGTTGGACCTGAGCGACATTGCGGCCGATCAATTGCCGGATGGCTGCAAGGGATACGCCTGTGATGTTTCGGATGCGTCAGCCGTGAAATCGACCATTGCACAAGTGGGTCAGGATTTTGACACCATCACTGGGCTTGTTTGTTGTGCAGGGATCGCGCCGGGGTCAAAGCTGGTTGGGCGATCAGGCCCCCATGACGCGGACCTGTTTGCGAAAGTGATGGCCGTGAATGTGTTTGGTACATTTCATCTGATGGCGGAATGTGCAGCCCTAATGCAGGCCAACGACCCCGACGAAGATGGGCAGCGTGGTGTCATTGTGACAACGGCCTCTGTTGCGGCGTTTGAAGGCCAGATTGGTCAGATCGCATACGCGGCGTCAAAGGGGGCCGTCGCGGCAATGACGCTTCCTGCTGCACGAGAACTGGCGCGTACAGGCATTCGCGCAGTGTCAATCGCACCGGGCGTATTTGATACCCCAATGATGCAAGCTATGCCTGAAGAGGTTCGCGCTTCGATTGCCGCAACTGTGCCATTTCCACCAAAGCTGTGTGATCCTCAGGATTTCGCAAGCCTCGTGCATCATATTATCACCAACAAAACTCTGAACGGCGAGGTCATCCGTTTGGACGGCGCGCTGCGCATGGCCCCCAAATAGGAGATTGTCATGACTGATCCGATTGTAATTCTATCTGCCAAACGCACCCCAATGGGCGGACTTGGCGGCGAGCTGAGCCCGCTGACCGCGTCCCAGCTTGGGGCGGTTGCAGCGAAGGCTGCCGTTGAGGAAGCAGGTGTTTCTGCGGCCGACGTCGATGAGGTCATTTTTGGTAACGTGTTGGGGGCAGGGCAGGGACAAGCGCCAGCGCGTCAAATTGCCTTTGGTGCCGGCTTGCCTGAGGGCGCCGTCGCGACGACCGTGAACAAGATGTGCGGATCGGGCATGAAGGCCGCGATGTTGGCGCATGATTTACTCGCCGCGGGGTCCATTGATATGGCGCTGGCTGGCGGAGCAGAAAGCATGTCCAATGCGCCATACCTATTGCCCAAGGTGCGCGATGGATTGCGTATGGGCCACGGCGTCACACAGGACCACATGTTCACTGACGGGCTTGAAGACGCCTATGAAAAGGGCACCCTTATGGGGGTCTTTGCAGAACGTTGCGCCACAGACTACCAGTTCACGCGCGAAGCACAGGACGCATACGCGATTGCGTCCTTGGAGCGGGCTTTGGCCGCTGAGGCCAGCGGAGCGTTCGAAGCAGAACTCGCCCAGACGGATGTTGTGACACGCAGGGCGACGAGCGAAGTCAAAACGGATGAGCAGCCACGCAACGCCCGGCCGGATAAAATTCCACAACTTAAGCCAGCGTTTGCCAAAGATGGCACTGTGACAGCTGCAAATGCCTCGTCGATTTCGGACGGTGCGGCTGCGCTGATCCTGACGCGGGCATCCGTTGCTAAGGCAAAGGGGCTGACGCCGATTGCGAAAATCACGGGTCATACCAGCCACGGCGTGTCACCGGACAAGTTCCCGATCGCGCCAATCGGAGCGGTCGAGAAACTGTTGGAGAAGACCGGAACGACGCTTGATGACTATGGTCTTTTCGAAGTGAACGAAGCCTTCGCGGTTGTCGCGATGGCTGCAATGCATTCGCTCGGCATTCCGCATGACAAGGTAAACGTGAACGGCGGCGCCTGTGCGCTTGGCCACCCTATTGGTGCGTCTGGTGCACGGATTATGGTGACTTTGTTGCACGCTATGCGCGCACGTAACGTGCAGCGCGGAATGGCCGCGATTTGTATTGGTGGCGGCGAAGCCACTGCAATTGGCCTCGAATTGATGGAGCAGTCATGATTTTAGATGAAACCCAATCCGCCATTCAAGATATGGCACGCCAGTTTTCAAAGGCTGAACTTTGGCCGGGCGCAGAAGAACGTGACCGCAAGGCGCGATTCCCGAAAGAGGAATTGGCCAAGATGGGCGAGCTCGGCTTTCTTGGGATGCAAGTGCCAGAAGAGTATGGCGGCTTTGATGCGGATTTCGTCAGTTACGCCAGTGTTGTGGAAGAAATCGCAGCCGGCGACGGGGCTTGCTCGACGATCTTGTCGGTGCACAGCTCGGTCGGGTGTGGCCCGATCCGAGATTATGGAACAGAGGCGCAAAAGCAGAAGTATCTGCCGAAATTGGCCAGTGGCGAATGGATTGGTGGCTTTGCGCTCACCGAACCGCAAGCGGGTTCGGATGCGTCCAATCTGCGCACCACGGCTGTGCGGGACGGCGATCACTATGTGATCAACGGCGCGAAACAGTTCATCACGTCGGGTAAGAATGGCAGCATGATCATCATCTTTGCTGTGACCGATAAATCCGCCGGTAAACGCGGGATCAGCGCCTTTATCGTGGAAACCGACACACCCGGATATGAGGTTGTACGGGTCGAGGAAAAGCTAGGAATTAACGCGTCCGACACGTGTCAGATTGCCTTTGAAAACATGCGTGTCCCCGTCGAAAACCTTCTGGGAGAGGAAGGACAGGGGTATAAAATCGCCTTGGCTAACCTTGAAAGCGGCCGCATTGGTATCGCAGCGCAGGCTGTGGGCATGGCACGAAGTGCGTTTGAATATGCGCGTGATTATGCGGTTGACCGGCAGGCGTTTGGGCAACCGATTTTCAACAATCAGGGCATTTCGTTCCAACTGGCTGATATGGACACCCAGCTCGAGGCCGCACGCCAGATGGTGTATCACGCAGCCAGCCTGAAGGATGCCGGAAAACCGTGCCTGCGTGAGGCATCAATGGCGAAGCTGTTTACATCGGAGATGGCCGAGAAAGTTTGTAGTCAGTCGATCCAGATCCTCGGAGGATACGGGTTCTTGTCGGACCATCCGGTGGAACGAATTTATCGCGACGCGCGCATTTGCCAGATCTATGAAGGCACAAGTGAAATCCAGCGTCTTGTGATTGCACGTACTATTCAGGCTGAGGCGGCGGGTTAGACGAATGAGTGAAATTATTATCCGTAAAGAAGGGCTGGCGGGGCGTGCCACGCTGAACCGGCCCGAAGCGTTGAATGCACTGACGGCTGCTATGGCGTTGGCGCTTGAAGGCGCGCTGGACCAGTGGCGCGATGACGCGGATGTCGCCGTCGTTGTGATTGATGCGGCAGGCGACAAGGCATTTTGCGCAGGCGGGGACATCGCGGACCTTTATGCCCATGGTACGGCTGGCGATTTCGACTTTGGCCGCGCGTTTTGGTGGCAGGAATATCGCCTGAACCTGAAAATCGCGACGTACCCCAAGCCAATTGTGGTGTTCATGCAGGGGTTTGTCATGGGGGGCGGTGTCGGCGTGGCCGGACATGCATCGCATCGTATCGTTGGTGAAAGCACGAAAATCGCGATGCCCGAGTGTGGCATTGGCCTGATGCCGGATGTTGGAGGTACTTTTTTGCTTGGCCGCGCACCTGGTGAGGCGGGGGTATACCTCGGGCTGACGGGGGGGCGTATGGGCCCTGCGGATGCTATCACGGCGACCTTTGCCGACCATTTCGTACCAGAGGCGCAATGGGATGACTTGAAAGCAAAACTGATCGGCGACGCTGACATCACCGCGATCGACGCGGCAACCCAACCCGCACCAGAGGGGACGTTAGTACAAAACGCAGCCATCATTGATGATTTGTTCTCCGGTGATACGATATCAGAGATCGCGGCGAAACTCGCAAAGGATGAGACGGAATTTGCAGCAGCGGCAGCCAAAAAACTGTCAAAAGCTGCGCCCTTGTCTTTGGCCTGTGCACTGGTCACGATCCGGCAAGCACGTATGAGCGATATGAAGGCGGCGCTTCAAATGGAATACCGGTTTTCTCATCGCGCCCAAGAACAGGGTGATTTCCTCGAAGGCATCCGCGCACAGATTATCGATCGGGACTTTAAACCAGAGTGGCAGCACACAAATTTCGACGTTCCGCCACAAGACATAGAAAAAATGCTCGCGGATCTTGGACCGCTTGAATGGACAGAAAAGAGAGATATGCCATGAAGATTACCTTTATCGGGCTCGGCAACATGGGTGGTCCCATGGCGTTGAATTTGCAGGCTGCGGGTCATGATGTTGTTGGCGTCGACCCAGTTGGAGGCCCAGATGGTATCGCAATGGCCAATTCTATTGCAGAGGGCTGCGCTGGTTCGGATATCGCCATAACGATGCTGCCCAATGGGGCGATCTTGCGCAAGGTTGCAGCAGACGTGATTGCGGCTTTGCCAAAAGGGGCTGTGTTCCTTGACTGCTCAACCGTTGATGTCGAAAGCGCACGTGATGTTGCCGCCGATGCAAACGCTGCCGGTTTGGGGGCGCTTGATGCACCGGTTTCCGGCGGGATCAAAGGGGCGGCTGATGGCACGCTTACCTTTATGGTCGGCGGGGATGATGCCGCGTTTGAAACGACCAAACCACTGTTTGATATTATGGGTCAGAAGGCTGTTCACTGCGGGGCGTCGGGCGCTGGCCAGGCTGCCAAGATCTGCAACAACATGATCCTCGGCNNTCTGCAACAACATGATCCTTGGCGTCACGATGTTGGGCACCTGCGAAGCCTTTGCGCTGGCAGATAAGTTGGGGTTGGATCGACAGGCAATGTTTGATGTTGTGTCGACATCATCCGGATATAGCTGGACGATGAACACCTACTGCCCGGCCCCGGGTGTTGGTCCCGTCAGCCCAGCAGACAACGACTATGCACCGGGTTTCGCGGCGGAACTGATGCTCAAGGATCTAGGGCTAAGCCAAGATGCTGCGGCTTCTTGCGACGCGAATACACCGATGGGTGCTATGGCGAAGGCGCTGTATGATCGTTTCGTCAATGAAGAGGGCGGTTTAGGGCGCGACTTCTCGGCGGTTTTGCCGTGGTTCTCAGGCAAAGGCCGCGCTGACAGCTAAGTCTGCGGGAACGCGCGCCGTAAACAGTCTTGATGAGTTTCGGCGTCTTGGGCGACCTACGCGGTGAGGGCAGCATTGCAGAGCTGTGCCGCCGTGAGGGGATACCTCAAGGCATTTATTTCAAGTGGCCCAAGGATTTCAGCCAAGCTGGAAAGATGGGCCGCTTGATTGGCTTGAAACGTTTCAGATGCAGGTGAGAGGTGCGCGCGAAGGACGGCCATTATGACATCGCCGCCATCAATTCACGCCCGACGAGCATGCGCCTGATTTCACTGGTGCCTGCACCGATCTCCATCAGTTTCGCGTCCCGGAAAATACGCGCAACCGGAGCATCGTTCATGAAGCCAGCGCCGCCCATTGCCTGAACAGCTTGATGTGCAACTATCATCGCTTCTTCTGATGCATAGAGCACACAAGCGGCAGCATCTTGACGCGTAGCTTCGCCACGGTCGCATGCTTTGGCGACTTCGTAGGTATAGGCACGTGCTGAGTTCAGTTTGGTGTACATATCGGCTATTTTGCCCTGCATAAGCTGGAACGACCCGATGGATTTGCCGAACTGTTTGCGTTCAACCATGTAGGGCATGATTTCATCCAGACAGGCGGCCATGATGCCTGTGCCAATGCCCGACAAAACGACGCGCTCGTAATCGAGGCCGGACATCAGAACCTGAACGCCACGACCTTCTTCACCAAGGATGTTTTCAAACGGAACTTCGACATCTTCAAACACCAGCTCAACTGTATTGGAGCCGCGCATGCCGAGCTTGTCGAGGTGGTTGGACTGGCTGAACCCCGGCATTGATTTTTCAATGAGGAACGCAGTGATCCCTTTTGGCCCTGCTTGCGGGTCGGTCTTTGCATAGACGACAAGCGTGTTTGCTTCACCACCGTTGGTGATCCAGTATTTAGTGCCGTTCAGAATAAACCGGTCATTCTTTTTCTCGGCATGTAGGGACATGCCCACAACGTCGGAACCTGC
>DQCL01000073.1:7296-12599 GCA_003533975.1 Octadecabacter sp.
CACAGGTTTGAATGTGCTCCATAGCTAAGGGACACAGACGCCGAGGCGCGGGCGATTTCTTCGACAGCGACGACGTGGGCCAAGTACCCCATATCCGCACCACCTTGATCCTCGGGCACAGTGATGCCGAGCAAGCCGAGCTCGCCCATTTCTGTCCAAAGTTCTTCTGGGAAAAGATTGTCTTGATCCGTCTGTGCCGCCAATGGCTTCACGCGATCCTGTGCCCAGCGATGCACCATATCACGCAGGGCATTCACATCTTCGCCCAAGTCGAATGTCATTGATCCGTAAAACATTGCCTTACCTTTCGGGTGGAGTAGAGTAGGTCGCGCCGACGCTTTGCAATGCTGCTTGCACATAACATTCGACCACATCTGTGGGGGTTTGAGGGCCGGACTGGCGGAACCACACGGTCACGCCTGCCAGCATGGACAAGACTGACCGTGCGTGAATGGCAGGGTCAGAAATTTTAAAGACTCCGGCATTTTGGCCATCCCGTAAAATAGACCTTAATGCGGATTCGTAATCTTTGCGTTCTTTCAAGATATGCGCGGCACCATCCGGTTCCAGACTGCGCAATTCCATGTAAGCGATGAAGATATCGTCCGAGTTGGCGATGTTATATCGAACATGACTGCGCACGAACTGCTCTAAACGGTGGGACGGATCCAGGTCGTCATTGAGTGGCGCAATAACCGCCTCGTGGGAGCGGCTTAGGTTTTCTTGCATCACATCGACGAGGATCGCCTGCTTATTTGGGAAGTGGTTGTAGATGCCACCGGGGTGTTTCCCCACGTCTTGAGCGATCTCGCGCATGGAAACGCCATTGTAGCCATGTTCCGCGAACAGGCTTCGCGCGGCATCGCGAATGAGGTTCTTGGTGGTGTGGCCAGTTGTCATGGGGCGGATATAAATGAACGTTCATTCACGTCAATGATCGTATTTCCGATGTGGGCGTTTCGTGCCCACTATTCAGCGGGCATGAAACCTTCAATGAGGTGCCTAAGGCCGAGGCGGGCACCAATAAACATGGACGCAAAGGCAAGTGGCGCTGAGAACGCCAGCAGTGAAAACGCAGAGAGGCCTTGGCCAATGCTGCACCCCAATGCGATTGCCGCACCCGCGCCCATCATCGCCGCGCCAAAAATCTGGCGGCGCAGCTCACGCGGGTCTTCGCAGGCTTCCCAGCGGAAATGGCCTTTGATCAGGCTACCGATAAAGGCACCAAGCCAAACTCCCGCGACCGACCCGATCCCAAAGCTAAGCGTCTGACCCGAAGCGGTCATCGCATAGAGCATTGTTTC
The DNA here is from genome assembly GCA_003533975.1 of Octadecabacter sp. GTDB lineage: Bacteria > Pseudomonadota > Alphaproteobacteria > Rhodobacterales > Rhodobacteraceae > Octadecabacter. The sequence goes on from DQCL01000073.1 coordinate 8,601, forward strand.
ACCGATAGGGGCAGAGAAGGTGTGGGATACAACAGGCGTGCCATCAAAACCATTCGCCGCAATCCAGCTCGTGGAAATCCACGCACTGATAACGGCAATGCCGACGATTACAGACCAAAACATTGCACGTTTGTCGGTGCGCATAGTCGCGCTCGAAAGTGCAAGCGCGATCAAACCAAGCCCGATTGCAGAGCCAATGGCCCAGACGGGGAGACCAGTAAAGCCATTGATAAAATGTGCGATACCTTGGGGTTCAAGCGCAGCGCTTTGCGGCGGAAATACCGTCACGCGAAACCATGCAAAGGGCCCGGAAAGGGTCGCATAGGCCGCCATGCCCATGACAACCACGATGACGAAGGACCGTAGGTCGCCACCACCAAGCCGCGCAAGTGCACCAAAGCCGCAATTCCCGGCCATTGCCATTCCGTACCCGAACACAAGGCTTCCAAGGATCGTAGCGAGAGGGGCAACGTTCTGGCTCAGATAAAAGGAGGCCGTCGGTGTAACCAACCCGAAGGCGAGGCAAGCGAAAGTACCGAAAACGGCAGTGCCGATCGCAAGAGCCCACATCCGAAGGCGCACGTCACTGCGCCCGAATGCATAGTCTTCAATTGCGCCGAGCGTACAAAACCGACCCAACCGTGCCGCCAGCCCTAGAAGAATGCCCCCAAAGGCACCGCCGAGCGCCGCAACAGTTCCATCACCCCAAGCATCCAGCATGGTGCGTCCTCCCTAAATGACAAGACCGGCGCGTCCTACATCCCTGCGCGTCGATCAGTCTTTGTTGCAGAATAGATCGTAAACTACAGTTATGATCCGCTTACAGCGGTCATCCGTCAAGCTGTAGTATATCGCTTTGCCGTCACGACGTGGTTTCACCAGACCTTCCAAACGCAAACGACCCAGTTGTTGGGACACCGCCGCTTGGCGTGCAGACAGGAGGCTTTCAAGTTCATGAACAGATTTTTCACCGGTTGCGAGGTGGCACAGGATGAGAAGGCGGCCCTCATGTCCGATAGCTTTTAAAAAGTTTGTCGCAAGCGCAGCGCTTTCGACCATATTGTCGATCTCTGCTTCGCTAAGGCTGCTATCAAGGACGGGTAAGGACATGTTACTAATCTGCTTTTGGGCGCGCGGTTAGGGCTTTTTCGCCAATTTCGGGTCTTTTACAGAGTTCTCTTCAGGTTTACGAGACTCGCAAAAATTAATAGTTTCAGCGTGCTTTAAGTGCCATCGCTGTCGGAATCGGTTTTCACTTCAAACGGGATGTTGTTCTGTTCAAGCATCATGCCAACAAGTCCCCAGAAAAAATCCTCTCCTGGGTATCCTTCAAGGCGCGATACTTCCTCGCCATCAACGAGCAACACAAACGTTGGGGTGAAATTGATCGCACGTGCGAGCGTAATGTCATCGGGTTGGGGGTCGGTAATATCCATCCGGCGTAGGGGCGCAGCGGCGCCTTCACCGGTCTTTTCATAAATAGGGCCGATCTGCGCATTCCATTGTGCGCAATACACGCAGCCCGGTTCTTCGGCCATTAACAAGGTCGTTTCCGCCGGTGCCAAACTCGGCAGGACAATAAGTGCGGTTGCAGCGAAAGCTCTGGTCAATTGATAAAACATTCAATTATTGTAATATGAACCGAATATCGTTTCAAGGAAGCCTTACATGCAAGAAATCACATTCTTTGGAGCAATGATTGCAGGGTTGCTGTCGTTCTTCACGCCCTGCATCCTTCCGATGGTCCCGTTTTACCTCAGCTATATGGCTGGCGTGTCTATGAGTGAGCTGCAAGGTGAGGACGATTTCCCACCGGGGACGCAACGCCGTTTGATTTTCTCAGCGATTGCATTTGCCTGCGGTGTGACCACGATTTTCATTCTGCTGGGCATGGGCGCTACGGCCGTGGGCGGCGTCTTTGGGCAATGGAAGGACGAACTACGTTGGGTCGCGGCGGCAATCCTAGTGTTGTTTGGGCTCCATTTCCTGGGAATCATGCGCATCCCGCTTTTGTACCGCGAAGCGAAAATCGAAAGCAGTGCTAAGCCGTCCAACATTGTCGGGGCATATCTTATGGGGCTTGCATTCGGATTTGGTTGGACGCCTTGTGTCGGGCCAGCCTTGGCGTCGATCCTGATGATGGCCAGCGGGTTTGGCAACATCTGGGAGGGTGGGGCGCTGCTGGCGGTTTACGGCCTGTCGATGACATCGCCGTTTATTGTCGCGGCCTTTTTCGCGCGCCCGTTCCTTGGCTGGGCACAACGCAACCGCAAGTACCTCGGTGTTGTGGAAAAAGTGATGGGCGCGATGTTGATCGTCTTTGCGGTTCTCATCGCGACCAATTCAATCAACTACATCGCGGGTTGGTTGATCCGCACGTTCCCGTCGTTCACGACTATTGGTTAAGGAGACTTCTTATGTTCCGTACAACACTCGCAGCCCTCGCTTTGCTTACGACATCTGTACATGCCGCTGAAATCGGCGACGACGGCTTGCACGAGGCCCCTTGGATTGAAGAGACGTTCAAAGACCTGCGTGAGGATTTGGAAGAGGCCGAGGCGCAGGACAAAACGTTGATGGTCATTATTGAACAGCGCGGCTGCATCTATTGCACGAAGATGTACGAAGAGGTGTTTCCCGACCCGGAAATCACAGCCGCGTTGATGGATGACTTCTATGTCGTCCAGTTGAACATGTTCGGCGACATTGATGTGACTGACTTCGACGGAGAGACGATGTCAGAGAAAGATATAGTGCAGCGATGGAATGCAAATTTCACGCCGATGATTATGTTTTTTCCACCAGAAGTTGCGAGTGACATCACAGCAGATGACGCGGCGATTGTGTCGATGCCGGGTGCATTCGGGAAGTGGACGACATTGAATTTGCTGAACTGGATTCGCGAAGACCGCTATGAAGGGGACGAAACCTTTCAACGCTACCACGCGCGCATCCTGCAAGAGCGGGGAATCGTTGAATAAAACACAAAATAACATCGTCACATTCAAATAGTTGATTTTGTAGTTGCGTGTCTCGGGCACTGTGCGCTACGGTATACGCCAAGAGGACGGACTCTGGGAGGGGCCCATGAAAAGAACGATACTAACAGCCGCTGTTATAGGCTTGGGGACCATTGCGGTCGCCGAAACAGCACCAAATGAAATCACCTTCGGTGAGTATGGTCAGATCGAGACATCTTTGTCCGGTCAGCCAGGCGATCCGGCGGCGGGTCTTGAGATCATGGTCGCACGTGGCAAAGGCAATTGCATTGCTTGTCACCAAGTGACCGCGCTTGAGGAATATCCATTCCACGGGGAAGTTGGCCCGTCTTTGGATTTCGTCGGCGAACGTTGGGAAGAAGCTGACCTTCGTGGCATCGTCGCAAGCGCGAAGATGACATTCCCTGAATCGGTCATGCCGTCTTTTTACAAGACTGAAGGCTTCATTCGCCCAGGCAATGCCTACACAGGTCGCGCCGCAGAAGGTGAAATTGCGCCAATTCTGACCGCACAAGAAATCGAAGATGTGGTCGCTTACCTAATGACGCTGACCGAGTGATCGTCAGCTTTCGATAAAATAACAGGAGAAATCATGAGCTTTACACGTAGAGATACGCTCAGACTGGCAATGGGCACCGCGTTCGCGGCCGCTGTTCCTTTCAAAGTATTTGCCGATGTCGATGCAGACGTTGCTGCCTTCACGGGTGGTGCGGAAATCGGTGAGGGTGGTATCACGCTCGTTGCCCCGGAAATCGCTGAAAACGGCAACACAGTGCCAATCGAAGTCGACGCCCCGGGCGCGGTTGCGATTTTGGTTCTCGCGACAGGCAACCCGACACCCGCTGTCGGCACGTTTAACTTCGGCCCATTGGCAGGCGCACAGCAGGCATCCACACGGATCCGCCTTGCAGGAACACAAGACGTTCTCGCGATTGCAAAAATGGCTGACGGCACCTTCGTACAGGCGCGCCAAGAAGTTAAAGTCACAATCGGCGGCTGC
>DQCL01000057.1 GCA_003533975.1 Octadecabacter sp.
TATGGGTGATTTCGGCGATGCCTTTGATGTCTACGACTTCCAGTGTCGGATTGGAGATCGCCTCGACAAAAGCGATTTTGGTGTTCGGGCGCATTGCCGCCTTCCATGCCGCAAGGTCGGTACCTTCAACGAAGGTTACCTCGACGCCGAAACTTGGCAACAGGTTTTCAAGGATGAACAGACAGGACCCGAACAGCGCTTTGGCGGAAACCACATGGTCGCCGGATTTCAGTTGGCTGAACAGCGCACCGTTGACGGCGGCCATGCCTGTAGCGGTGGCGAAGGCGGCTTCGGCCCCCTCAAGTGCTGCGATCCGGTCTTCGAACATTGATACGGTCGGGTTGGCGTAGCGCGAATAGATGTATTCGTCGTCGCCCCGTTCAATGAACCGTGCCTCGGCTGCTTCGGCGCTGGGATAGACGTAGCCCTGGGTCATAAAGATCGCCTCGGAGACCTCGCCGTACTGGCTGCGCCGTGTGCCTTCATGCACAAGTTTAGTGCGTGTTTTCCATGTGTCTGTCATAATTTTATCCGGAATATCCGGCCCTTTCATTATACCCTGATCGGGGCTTTTTGGGCCTCGACCTCTTTAGCGGTATGTTTACCGTGGCCCGCAATCCAGTCTTACAAAGCGCCACAGCTAGCTTATTACGCAAAACCGTGATTTGCGTCAATCATATAAGAAGCAGGGATTTTGCGCGGTTATAGATACCTTTAAGCGGCGATATGTGGTTCCGTATGTCGAGGAGATTCGAAAATGGAAAACAAGACGGTATTGGTAACAGGTGCCACCAGCGGCATAGGCTTGGCGTTGATCGACCGGTTGTTGAACGCGGGATATAAGCCGATTTTAACGGCGCGGAACGCGGACAAGGTGCAGGCTTTGGCGGCTGAAAAGGGCGTGGCGGGGTATGCGCTGGATGTGGCGGATGCGGATGCTATCACGCGGGTTTGTGCACAAGTGGAGCAGGATCACGGGCCGCTTTGGGGGCTGGTGAACAATGCCGGCATCTGGCTGGAGGGGGATTTTGACGCGTATGCGGCTGACGACATCAAGGCGGTGATGGACACCAATACGATGGGCACGATTAATTTGACGCATACGGTGCTGCCCGGAATGTTGGCGCGTGGGCGGGGATCGGTGTTGAACGTGGTGTCCACTGCGGCACTTTATGCGCGCAAATCGATAAGCGTTTATGCCGCCAGCAAATGGGCCATTCGCGGATTTACCGGATGCCTTGAGGCTGAATGCGCGCCCAAGGGCGTGCGGGTGATGGGGTTTTATCCGGGCAAGATTGCTTCCAACATGTATGAAACGGCCGGGGTGGAGCGTGACTTGGAAGTTGCCATGACGCCGACGCAGGCTGCTGATATGATGGTGACTATGCTAAGTGATGAAAGCATGGTTTGGTCGCAGGTTAGCGGACGTGCGCTGAAAGACTATGTGTGAATCAATTGCAGGACAACAAGAAAGCGCAGAGCGTGTTGTTCGGGCAAAAGGCGCGTTAGCAGGCGGGGGTGGTGGGTGAATCACCCACCCTACGAGATGAGGCTGCAGATGAACTTTGGGAGGGTTTCGCTAAGGTCTTTGTGGCTCGCAATCTTTAGGCTGCGCTTGTAATAGCGACCGACCTCATGCCCCAACCCGATTGCCGAGATTTCTATTTCATCGCCGGTTTCCAATTCGGAAATAACTTTGCGTACATGGTCTTCCAAAATTCTCGGGTGGTTCGCGGCAAGTGTGGAATCGTCAACGGGCGCACCATCAGATACGACTACCAGAATTTTCCGGCCTTCCGGACGTGCGCGCAACCGTTCAGCGGCCCACAGGATGGCCTCTCCATCAACGTTTTCTTTCAGAAGATCACCACGTAGCATGTTATATATGGATGGCGGTGCGCCTTTTTGTGTACTATCGGCGGTGCGATAAACAACATGAAGCAAGTCGCACAAACGCCCGGGGAATGGCTCGCGATACTGAGCCAGCCAGGCCTTGCGGGATTCCCCCCCTCTCCATGAGCTGGTGGTAAATCCAAGAATTTCGAAGCTCACCCCCATTTGCGACCAAAAGTCAGCTGTGATTTCCGTCAAAGCGCATGCATATGTTGCAACCGTTCCACGCATGGAGCCGGAATGGTCAAGAAGCAGGGAAATAACTACATCGTCGGGTGTTGAGGATTCTGTGATAGCCGCAGCCTCCAGAACTTGGTGCATAGCGGCACGAGCATCGGCCTTCCACGGGGCGGACTCCTTTTTATAATCCTTAACCGTCTGCGCCCATTTGAGCTTATCCCCGTCACCGATTGCATCATCTAGCTGGCTTGCGTCCACTTCGATATCAAACTCTGTGGTGAAGATGGTGTAACGATTTAGGTGCTCTTTTAGACGTACGAACAATTCCGAAGTGTATTTCCACATATCCCGCCCTCTTCTTTTGCAGCACGCTAGCGTGATTTCGCCAGCGTGCCAACTTTAGAGTTCGGGAGTAGTGGGTGTATCACCCACCCTACAGTTCGAGTGACAACACTTGCTGTACAGCCTCGGCCGCCTCGGCGCCTTTTTGCACAAAATGGCCTGTATAAAACTCAACATGCTCGGCATTTGCGTGGAAATGATGCGGGGTGAGCGAGACCGAGAACATCGGCACGTCCGTTTCCAGTTGCGCTGACATCAAGCCATCCACAACCGCGCTGGCCACGAAGTCATGACGATATATACCGCCATCCACAACCAGCGCCGCCGCTACCACGGCGTCATAGCCTTTTTGGGCCAGACGTTTGGCCAGCAGCGGCATTTCGAACGCGCCGGGGACGGTGTAACTGGTCACCTCGTAGCCCGCTTTGTCCGCTTCGAGTTGTTCTAAAAAACCCTTGTAGGCCTGATCCACAATATCGGAATGCCAGCCTGCCTTGATAAAGGCGATCTTCGGGGTGAGTGTCATTTTAAGCTCCTTATATCAGACACCAACCCA
>DQCL01000218.1 GCA_003533975.1 Octadecabacter sp.
GCGAACAACATACCAGCCATTATCACTGCTGTAGCAATCGCATGGTTGTTGCAATTCATGGGGCTTTCAAAATGACCGACAACATCGAAGACCTGCAAGAAACATACCCAGGCGCCGGAACGTTCCAGTTTGGCGATAGTGCGGAAACCTGTGCCGAGAACATCCATCTTGTGCGCAAGAAAAACAAACGAGCGACCTGCGCGCCTTTGCGCGATTTCAAAGACGACCCCGCCTCCATGCCCGTCGTCGGCCGTGTCGATATCGTTGCGGATTGGGACGGCACGCCGACCTTCGTTGTCAAAACCGTGCGTGTTGATGAAGTCCGCTTTTGCGACGTCACCGAAAACATGGCCAAAGCCGACGGGTTCAAAGACCTGCTGGCATGGCGCAAAGGCACCAAAGCCAGCATCTCGCGCACTGGCAACTGGGACCCCGCCATGTTGTTATTATTCGAATTCTTTTCCCTCGTCGAAGACCTCGACGGGCGCCAGATTGAGGAAAAATCATGAAATTCACACTCTCTTGGCTCAAATCCCATCTTGATACGGATGCGTCCGTGGACGAGATTTGCGACACGCTCACCGACCTTGGTCTTGAAGTCGAAGGCGTCGAAAATCCGGCTGCCAAGCTGGCCGATTTCGTTATTGGCAAGGTGACGGCAGCCGAAAAGCACCCAGATGCCGACAAGCTGAAAGTTTGTACTGTCGAGGCTGGCTATGGCCCAACGCAGATCATTTGTGGCGCACCAAACGCGCGTGAGGGGATCACCGTTGTTGTTGCCAAACCCGGCACCTATATCCCCGGCCTCGATATTACCATTTCCGTCGGCAAAATCCGTGGCATTGAAAGCTTCGGCATGATGGCGTCCGAAAAGGAGCTTGAGCTGTCCGACGAACACAACGGCATCATCGAATTGCCTGCGGGCGAAATCGGCCAATCGTTTGCCGACTATCTGGCGGAACATGATCCTTCCCGTGTCGATCCTGTAATTGAGATCGCGATCACGCCGAACCGCCCTGACGCACTGGGCGTGCGTGGTGTGGCGCGTGATTTGGCGGCGCGTGGTCTTGGTAAACTGAAACCGTGTGACGTTGATGTTGTCGCGGCGCGTTTCCCAAGCCCCGTGTCGGTGACCATTGATGACGATGCGAAATCGGATGTGCCGGTATTTTTTGGCCGTCTTATCAAGGGCGTCAAAAACGGCCCGAGCCCTGATTGGTTGCAGCAGCAGTTGCGCGCTATTGGATTGCGCCCGATTTCTTTCCTCGTGGATGTGACGAACTGGTTTACCTACGATCTGAACCGCCCGTTGCACGTGTTTGATGCAGACAAGATTACAGGGAACGCCTTGCGTTTGCACCGCGCCAAGGGGGATGAGACCCTCGTGGGCTTGGACGAAAAAGAATACACGTTCCCCGAAGGCGCGATCGTTATTTCGGACGCTGAAGGTCCGGAAAGCATTGGCGGCGTGATGGGTGGTTTGCGGACTGGCTGTACTGAGGACACAGTGAATGTGTTTGTTGAGGCGGCCTATTTTGAGCCAATCCGTACTGCGTATACTGGCCGAGCATTAAAGCTGAATTCCGATGCGCGGTATCGTTTTGAACGCGGCATCGACCCAGAGTTCACGCCGATCGGCTTAGAGCACGCTGTGCGGATGATCGTGGATAACGCCGGTGGCGAGGCGTCCGAAGTCGTTCAAGCTGGTGCAATCCCTGACACGTCGCGGGCCTATAAACTTGATACGGATCGCTGCTCGTCCCTCGTTGGAATGGACATTCCAGCGGATACCCAACGCGAGACGCTGACGGCGCTGGGCTTCGTGATGGATGGCGATATGGCCAAGGTTCCAAGCTGGCGCCCTGATGTGCAGGGTGAAGCGGACCTCGTTGAAGAAGTGGCGCGCATTGCGTCACTGTCCAACCTCAAACCCGTTCCGATGCCGCGTGTACGTGCAGGCGTTCCCGCCCCAGTGCTGACCCCGATGCAGAAACGTTTGCAGATGGCGCGACGCACTACTGCGGCGCTGGGCTACAACGAATGCGTCACCTATTCCTTTATCGACCAAGCCTCTGCGACCTTGTTTGGCGGTGGTACGGACGCGACGATGTTGGCCAACCCGATCTCTAGCGAAATGTCCCACATGCGCCCCGCGCTTTTGCCGGGCTTGTTGCAGGCCGCGTCCCGTAATCAAGCACGTGGGCAAAATAACCTCGCGCTGTTTGAAGCTGGCGATGCGTTCCACGGCGGAGAGCCAACAGAACAACACAGCCTCGTGACGGGTATCCTTGTTGGGAAAACTGGCCCGAAGGACGTGCATGGCGCGTCGCGCGATGTCGATATTTTTGATGCTAAAGCAGATGCTGAGGCGATCCTGTCAGCGATGGGCGCGCCTAGTAAGGTTCAAATTTTGCGTGGCGCGGGCGATGCGTGGCACCCTGGTCGCCATGGAATGATCTGCCTTGGCCCGAAGAAGGTGCTTGGCATCTTTGGTGAAATTCACCCGAAGATCCTTACCGCGCTCGACGTTAAAGGGCCGGTTGTTGGCTTTGTTCTGTTCCCAGAGCAAATTCCAGTGCCGAAGAACACGACGGTCAATCGCGGCGCGGCGTCTGTTCCGGAATTGCAGGCTGTAGAGCGCGACTTTGCATTTGTAATGGATGCATCTGTGGATGCATTGACCGCAACAAATGCAGCGGCAGGTGCGGACAAGGTGCTCATTGAAAACGTGCGTGTTTTCGACGAATTCATCGGTGGAAACTTGGGCGACGGTAAGAAATCCCTCGCGATGACCGTGCGCCTGCAGCCGAGCGATGCGACGTTAAAGGAAGCGGACATTGAAACCGTGAGTGCCAAGATCATCGAGAAGGTAACGAAAGCGACCGGCGGTACATTGCGCAGTTAATCCGCAGCAATCGCCTCTGCCAGAATATCAAACACCAGCCTGATACGCGGGCTGGTGTGGACTTCGCGATGGGTTACAAGCCAGATCGGAAACTCCACTTTGAGGTCCGATAAAACCCGCTCCATCCCATCGGTTTGATCGCCTATTGTCTCATCCATCGGGCAAATTCCGAGACCCGCGCGGGCCATTTCCCACGCAACGATGCCACTTTCGGATATCGTTTTGTAAACATCACGGGTCAGTGGAATGCCAAGGCCGTTCATATACTCGACGTTCCGGACGGGGTCTCCAAATGCGACCCAGTCATGATGCGCTAGATCAGTAGGGGTTTCAGGGCGCCCACGTTTGTCCAAATAACTGGAAGCGGCGTAAAAGTGGCCTCGTGCGTTGCGTACCAGCCGTGCAACCAGATCAGGCTGTTCAGGTCGAACATTACGGATTGCGATGTCTGCTTCACGTCGCATCAAGTCAGAGATGTCGTTGGTCGCGACGATCTCGATATTGAGCCCCGGAGTGCGATTGCGGACGTCTAAAACGATTTTCGGAAGGAAATACGATGCATAGATATCGCTGGCAGTAATGCGCACTTCGCCGCTGATATCAGACCTTTGCGCAGCGGCAGTTAACGCTACTTTTTGCGCCGCGTTGCCCATTTCACGTACATGGGCCAGCAATTCACGCCCTGCATCTGTTAACTCCAACCCGCGCCCAACCCGTTCAAATAAGAGGACGGATAGGTCCCGCTCTAAGGCTGCGACCTGGCGGCTTAGCGTTGGTTGCGTAAGGCCAAGTTTACGGGCTGCACCAGACAATGAAGCGGTTTCAGCAGTCGCAAGAAAGCTGCGCAAATGGGTCCAGTCTAGTCTATCAGGGTCTATTTCCATGCATATGTGTATAGATATCTTGCGATTTTCGTCAATTCCGCCGCGATCCATACAAATGTAGGGTGAGGCCAAAGGAGACTATTATGAAAGACGCAGCAACATTCTGGGACAAGATCGCACCCAAGTACGCCCAAGGCCCGATCAAGGACATGGCCGCCTACGAATATACGTTAGAGCGGACCAAGTCCTACCTTAACGTTGATGATCGTGTGCTTGAGATGGGGTGCGGCACAGGTTCAACAGCTTTGCTGATTGCGCCGCATGTCCGCGAAATCGTTGGCACAGATGTATCACCTGCGATGATTGAAATTGCGACATCTAAGGCGAGCGCAGCAGGGATCAAGAACGCTAAGTTTCAGGTCGCGACAGCGCTGGATGCAGCTACGACGTCTGAGACCGTTGATGCAGTACTCGGTTTTAATCTTTTTCACCTTGTTAACGGTGCGGAAGACGTTTTTGCAGAAGCCTATAAATCGCTCCGCAAGGGTGGATATTTCATCTCAAAGACGCCCTGCTTGGGCGATAAATCTATTGGCCTGAAACGTTTCTTATTCAGTGCGATGATCCGACCGATGCAATGGCTTGGAAAAGCGCCTTACGTTCGCTTTTTCACACATAAGGAATATGAGGACGCATTGCGCTTCGCAGGTTTTGATATCGTAGAAACCGGAAATTTTCCGGCAATTTCGCGCTATGTGGTGGCACGTAAAACCTGATTGGATAGACTGGCGGCAAATATAGGAGGCTATAATGCTCAACGTATATCTTTCAGGTGAAATTCATACAGACTGGCGCGAACAGATAGTTGACGGGGCGAAGGGGCTCGACGTTTCGTTCAACAGCCCTGTTACCAATCACGAAGCTTCAGACGATTGTGGTGTGAATATTCTTGGTGCCGAGCCAAACAAGTATTGGCATGACCACAAGGGCGCGATGGTCAATGCGATCCGGACTCGGAAAGGTATTGAGGATGCCGATGTTGTCGTAGTGCGGTTTGGTGAAAAGTACCGCCAATGGAATGCCGCGTTCGATGCAGGATTCGCTGCGGCGATGGGTAAATCTTTGATTGTATTGCAGCAGCCGGACCATGATCATGCACTGAAAGAAGTGGATGCAGCAGCGTTGGCCGTCGCGCGTGAGCCCAGTGAAGTTGTCGAAATTCTGCGCTATGTCCTTACCGGAGAATTACCTGCTTGAGACGCTGATCCGTTCTAGTGTTTCCCCGTTGATTTAGGGGGGAAGTTGGAACGAACTTGCCCCTTTGGGAAAAGGCCAGATTAGGTTAATGGTTTTGGGGTAAGCGTAAACGGCAGAGACTGTTGCGCGGTTAGAAAAGTGGGACTAAAGAAATGATTAAAGAATTCAAAGACTTCATCGCCAAGGGCAATGTCATGGACATGGCTGTTGGTATCATCATCGGTGCTGCGTTCACTGCAATCGTTGGCAGCCTTGTTGCAGATCTGATCAATCCGATTATCAGCCTGTTCATGGGCGGTGCCGATTTCAGCGGCATGTATGCAAACCTGAGCGATGGTGAATATGCCAACATCGGTGCAGCCGAAGAAGCCGGTGCAGCTGTCTTCGCCTATGGTCGTTTCATCATGGCGATCATCAATTTCCTTGTCATCGCATTTGTTGTGTTCATGCTGGTGCGTCAGGTCAACAAGATGAAGAAGGCTGAAGAAGAAGCCCCTGCCGCCGAACCAGCAGGCCCGACACAGGAAGAACTTCTGGCAGACATCCTGAAAGCTTTGAAGAAGTAAGAATCCGCTTCGGATGAAGAAGGCCCGCCATTCAGTTGGCGGGCCTTTTTTGTTTAAGCCTTTAGTGCCAGTTGCGGGGAAAGCACGTCCATCCCGAGCGCCTTGCCAACAGCGAAATAGGTCAATTGCCCAGCATGAACATTCAGCCCATTCAACAGATGCGCATCGTCAGTGCAGGCCTGTCGCCAACCTTTGTCCGCCAATGCCAACATGAACGGCATCGTCGCGTTACCAAGGGCAATTGTTGATGTGCGTGCTACTGCGCCTGGCATGTTTGCCACGCAGTAGTGCA
>DQCL01000123.1 GCA_003533975.1 Octadecabacter sp.
TCAAGTGTTGCTGATATGACGACATTAAGCCTTAGCCAGAGCGCGAAAATCAAAATTGGCTTTGCATTTAAGGTTGTTTCGTGATTTGGGGGGTGAAGAGGGAAGTCTTGGGTGCCCATGGCTTAAACCTCAATTAATTTGCCGTGGGCAATAACTTGGAGAAATAAAATGAAAAAATTCGCACTCGCAGCCGTACTCGCAACAGCAGCATCCACATCTTTCGCAGGCAACATGTCTGAGCCAGTAATGGAAATGGCACCTGTAGTAGTTATGGAAGAAACAGCTGGTTCTTCTTCTTCTGCTGGCCTGATCNNAGCACTTTCTATGTTTAAGGCCGCTCCTTTTGGGGCGGCCTTTTCATTTGTGGGGTCTGATTTTGGATAGCCCAGCTTAATCTAGCCAGCCCTGCAAGTTCCGCTGCACGATGCCCGATAGCGCATCGATATGTGCCGCATCATCATTGAGGCATGGAACGTAGGTGAAATGCTCACCGCCGGCATGTTCAAAGCTCTCTTTGATCTCTTCGTTGATTTCTTCCAGCGTCTCAATGCAGTCGGCTGAAAATGCAGGCGCGCATACCGCAATGTTGGTTTTGCCCTTCTCGGCAAGACGGGCCACTTCTTCGACAGTGTATGGCTGTAGCCATTCTTCGGGCCCGAATTTGCTTTGGAATGTGGTGATGATTTGGGTGTCGTCCCAGCCAAGACGCTCCTTTAGCAAGCGCGTCGTTTTCTGGCACTGGCAGTGGTACGGATCACCTTCCATCAGGTAACGCTGCGGAACGCCATGATATGAACACACGAGAATTTCCGGCTTTTTGTCGGCTTTCGCATAAGCAACCTCAATAGATTGGGCGAGCGCATCAATATAGGCGGTGTCCTCGAAATACGGCTCAACAATGCGGGCAATCGGTTGCCACTTTTCTTTCATCAACGCGCGAAAGAATTGGTCATTGGCGGTTGCGGAAGTCGCGCCTGCATAATGAGGGTAAAGCGGGAAGAAGAGGATCTTTTGGCAACCAGCTGCGATCATCTCTTTCACTTTGGACTCGGTAGATGGATTGCCGTACCGCATACAAAAATCCACGATGACGTCGTCGCCGTACACTTTCGCAAGGCTTGTTTTCATCGCTTCTGTCTGTTGCTTGGTGATCGTCAGTAGTGGCGACTCGTTCGCGTCCTCGTTCCAGATGCTTTTGTAGGCCGCGCCGCTGGTAAACGGGCGCTTTGACAGGATGATAAGCTGGAGAAGTGGCTGCCAACGCCATGCTGGATAGTCGACAACGCGCTTGTCGCTCAAAAACTCGCTGAGGTAACGGCGCATTGGCCAGTAGTCTGTGCTGTCTGGTGTCCCGAGGTTTGCCAGAAGTACACCGACTTTGGCCGGTTTCACTTTGGGATGATCAGCCGGAGCATGAACCGGGCATTTCGCGGCATTAGTTGGGGTTGCGTCAGACATTATCATCCTCGTTTTCAAACTTATTTATCGAGCTTAGTTATCGTTTCTTGTGCGACGGTCAATCATCTGAGCGATCTAAGGGCAGCTCGTCGGTGCCGAGTGCGTCTGAAAGCCGCGTTATGGCTGACCCGGGACGTAGCGGATTTTGCTGGTTCTCGGCAGGGGCCCATCCCGTTAACGTTGCGATCTCAAATGTTGCGGGGACGCGGCCGTCTTCCATAGCAAAGGTGTCGACATAGCGTGACATCGCCTGCGCGAAAATCTTACGGCCCGTGGGTTTGCGCTGCCGCTGATCCATAGCATTGCCTTCACCCATTGCGCGCAAGTCGCGCATCAGGTGGATCGGCGTGTCGTAGGTCACCGTAAGCGGCATCATATCGGCAACAGGTAGTGCGAGCCCGGCACGCTGCAAAAGCCCCCCTAGATCGCGAACTTCACCCATCGGTAGGATGCGCGGCGAGAGCCCACCTGTTTGCGCGACTTCTGCCTCTGCAAGAACGCTGCGTAACTCATGTAGAGTTTGTCCGGCAAAGAGTGTCGCGATGAGTAATCCATCAGGTTTCAACGCATGGCGACATTGCACCAACTGCCCAATAGGATCGTCAGCCCAGTGAAGCGACAAAGCATGGATAATAAGATCATGCGCGCCCTCTTCCAGATCAAGCGTTTCAAGATCCTCTACAATTTTCGCGCTGGGCATCCATTCCGCCCACGCGTCTGGGAATCCAGTGACGACGGCGGGGGTTGTAAAGGTTCTATTAACCTCAATGAGTCTTTCATGGACGTCTTCGGCGGACGCAGCTTGCAGAAACAACACGTCAGCACGTGTTCGGTTGCGAGCAAGCGCGGCGCGGTCAGTCAGGCGAGGGGGCATATCCATCCCTGCCATTTAGGAGAAACTGGGGACGATGCAAAGCCTGATCCAAATTCTATACCCGCCTCAGTGTGCGATGTGCGACGCGAAAACTGAATCAGACTTCGGTTTGTGCGGTCCTTGTTGGGCCAAGACACCTTTTATTGAGGGATTATGTTGCGATGGTTGCGGAACACCGTTGCCCGGGGAGGATGCGCCGGATGCAGTGGTTCTTTGCGATGATTGCATGGTGATCGCGCGGCCATGGTCAAAGGGGCGTGCAGCGATGGTCTATAAAGACAATGCGCGCCGCCTCGTTCTGTCGCTGAAACACGGTGACAGAACCGACCTTGTTCGCGCGGTTGGACCATGGATGATAAAAGCTGCCGAGCCATTGATAACGTCTGAGACGCTTGTCGTACCAATACCGTTACATCGTTTTCGATTGCTCAAACGGAAATTCAATCAGGCGGCACTTCTAGCGCGGCGTATTGCTCAGTTAGCTGATATTGATTGCTGTATCGACGGGCTTGAACGAACGAAGCGAACAGCTCCATTGGAGGGCCACAATCGGGATCAAAGGTTTGAAGCGTTAAATGGTGCAATCACCATGAACCAGAAACGGTCTTTGCAGTTAAGAGGCCGAAAAATTCTACTGGTTGATGATGTTATGACATCTGGAGCGACTTTTGCAGCTGCAACGGAGGCATGTTATGCAGCCGGAGCAGATGACGTTTGCGTACTTGCACTAGCCCGTGTCGTGAAGGATGCCTAAATAGGGATAATTCAAAAAAGGATACCCCAATGGCAACTGTCGAAATTTATACCACCCCAATTTGTGGCTTCTGCCATCGCGCGAAAAGATTGCTGTCCTCCAAGGGCGTTAGCTTTACCGAAATTGATGTCATGCAAGATCCGTCACGCCGCGCCGAAATGATGCAACGTGCCAACGGTGGTCGCACTGTCCCGCAAATTTTCATTGACGGGCAGCATATCGGTGGGAGCGATGAAATGGCTGCGTTGGATCGGGCAGGTAAGTTAGACCCGCTATTGAACGGGTGAGGGCCGCTCTTCTCCAGATAACGTCGTCTGATAATCCAGACGAGAACCTGACGCTTGTTCAAGGAATGATTGCGGATGCTGCGGCGCAGGGTGCAAGGCTTGTTTGCACACCCGAAGTGACGAATTGCGTCAGTATGGATCGGGCCCATCAATCCAAAGTTCTTCGTTCACAAGATGAAGACCCAACGCTTGAAGGGTTAAGAACCACTGCGCAGGAACATGGCGTGTGGCTTTCAATTGGATCACTCGCGCTGAAAGGTGGCGATGGCGGGCGGTTCGTGAACCGCTCCTTCCTGATCAATCCAAAAGGTGAAATTGCCGCGACATACGACAAGATCCATATGTTCGACGTTCAGGTTAACGAAACTGAGATATACGCTGAATCCTCAGGTTATGCCCCTGGGGGTGAGGCGGTCTTGGCCGAATTGGGAGATGCGAAGATTGGCCTTACAATCTGCTATGACCTGCGGTTCCCGCATTTACATCGAATGCTGGCCAAGGCAGGAGCCGACATCGTTCTGGTTCCATCTGCGTTTTCTGCCGTGACGGGTGCGGCCCATTGGGAAACACTTTTACGGGCTCGTGCGATTGAGACAGGGTGTTTCGTGATAGCGGCTGCCCAAACGGGAACCCACTCGGCCCAATCAGGCAAATCGCGTCTTACTTATGGCCACTCTCTTGTGGTTTCGCCTTGGGGCGACGTTCTGGCCGATGCTGGAACAAACTGCGGCATCACGCTCGTTGATTTTGATCTCAATGACGTGTCTAACGCCCGCAAACGAATACCTTCGTTGTCACATGATAGAGTAATTAGCGGGCCCAGAGATAGATGAGCCAAAACACAGATAGCCTCGCCGTCGCGCTGTTCAGTGAGATTCTTACTGTTGACCAGCTTGCGCGCAATAGCGTGGCGAAAGCGTTGCCAAAGGGCATGGTGTTGTCTCATTTCTCTGTTTTGAATCATCTGGCGCGAACACAGGGTGAAAAGACACCTGCGCAAATCGCGAAGACGTTTCATTTGACCCGTGGCGCAATGACAAACACGCTGCGCAAACTTGAAGCAGCAGGGTATATCCATATTCGCCCCGATTGGGACGATGCGCGCCGAAAACTTGTCACAGTGAGTAATGCTGGCCTCGCTGCGCGCGATTCTGCGATGGCGGCAATGGCACCAATTATCGCGCATGCTGTTGATCAGGTTGGGACCGATCAGGTGCGTGCGATTCTACCGGCACTTCGCGAACTACGTCAGCGGTTAAGCGACGAAGACTAGGCGGGTTTTAGGGACGCGGTGACGTAGTTTACTGATAGGTCATCCGCTGAAATAGACCAACTCCACCCCAAAAAATC
>DQCL01000089.1 GCA_003533975.1 Octadecabacter sp.
CGGATCATGATCAGATCGACATAGCGGCTAAGAACGCGGGCGGTGTCAGCAATCGTTTCACCGTGGCCAAGCTGCATATCCTTGCCTGACAGCACCATGGTTTCACCGCCCATCTGACGCACGCCCACGTCAAATGAAATGCGGGTGCGGGTCGACGGTTTCTCAAAGATCAGCGCGACCATGTGGCCCGCCAAGGGGTGTTCAGCGTCTGGCGTGCCTTTTGGCAATCCTTGACGCGACGCTTTCATCGCAGCGGCATTGTCGATGATGTCGCGCAGGTCTTCGGGGGATGTGGTGTTGATATCTAGGAAATGGGTCATTGATTTATCGCTTGTGGTTGGCTGTGGAATTGGGGGCTAGCCCCCAAACCCCCAGGATATTTGGGCAACAGAGACAGGGTTAAGAAAGGGTTAAACGCCTTTGTCGATATGCGTGGCTGTTTTTTCGAGTCGGGTTATGGCTTCGTCGATTTCTGCATCGGTGATGTTGAGCGGGGGCAGCAGGCGGATAACGTTATCTGCTGCCGGAACTGTTAGGAGGTCTTGTGCGTATCCAGCGGCAACGACGTCCGTGTTAACGGCCTTGCACTTGAGGCCTAGCATTAAGCCAGTGCCGCGCACCTCTTCGAATACGTCAGGGTGGGACGCAACCAGCCCTTCAAGTTTTTGGCGCAACAGGCCGGCTTTGCGATTTACGCCTTGGATGAACGTAGGGTCTGCGACGATATCCATCACTTTGCAGCCAACCGCGCAGGCCAACGGGTTGCCGCCATAGGTCGAGCCGTGGGTGCCTGCGGTCATGCCTTTGGCCGCGTTTTCGGTGGCCAGAACAGCACCAAGCGGGAACCCCCCGCCAATACCTTTGGCGACCATCATGATATCGGGTGCGATGCCGGCCCACTCATGTGCGAAGAGTTTTCCGGTGCGCCCTACGCCACATTGGACCTCGTCAAGGATCAGCAGCAAACCGTGCTCATCGCAGAGAGCGCGCATGTCCTTAAGGTCCGCATCCGGTAAGGGGCGGATGCCGCCTTCGCCTTGCACGGGCTCAACCATGATCGCGCCAACCGTGGGCGATTTCACGGCCTCCGCGAGTGCATCTTGATCACGGAATGGCAGGTGGACAAATCCGGGAAGCAACGGGCCAAAACCCGCGGTCATCTTTTCAGAACCAGCCGCCGCGATACCGGCGCTTGAGCGGCCATGGAAGGAGCCGTCAAATGTGATGATGTCTGTGCGCTCTGGTGCGCCAGTGTCGTAGTGATATTTACGCGCCATTTTCACAGCCAGCTCACACGCCTCAGTGCCGGAATTTGTGAAGAACACTGTGTCGGCAAAGGTGTTTTCAACCAGCATATCCGCCAGCTTTTGCTGCGGCCCGATGTGATACAGGTTGGACACGTGCCAAAGCGTATTCGCCTGTTTTGTCAGCGCGTCGACCAATTCAGGATGCGCATGACCCAGCACGTTCACGGCGATCCCTGCACCAAGGTCCAAGAAACGTCGGCCATCTGCTTCAACCAGCCAAGAGCCTTCACCGCTGACGAAATTCAGCGGCGCACGGTTATAGGTGGGCAGTACAGACGGGATCATCGTGATCTTCCTTTATAAGAAAGGCCCATAGGTGTTGGAACGCGGGCCATGTGTCAATAATGTTAGGGTGTTAGAGATGTTTTTCGACAGAACGTGTCAGAGATGCCAATCGGCGTGATCAATAGATCAGCGTCGGCGTCGCAATTCAGTTTGTGTCGAATTCATCATCATGGCGCCGTCTTACGCTGGGTCAGCGATGCATTGCAAGCCCTATGCCCCCAGCCTTCGTCGGCACGCAGGCAGGATTTGCGGTGCGACGAGGGGGACGCAGCCGTTTGCGGCGCGTTCCGCACAGTGGTGGTGGACGGACCTAAGCCTTCATCCGATACCCTGTGCGCAGCCAGTTCCAGACGATGGCCAGCACAATTACAGACCACAGCGACACAACGCATAGGCCGAGCCACGGGCTGCTGTCGCTCACGCCGATCGTGCCATAGCGCACGCCGTCGATGATGTAGAAAAACGGGTTCAAATGGCTGAACGTTTGCAAGACAGGCGGCAGTGCTTCGATGGAATAGAACGTGCCCGACAGGAACGCGAGCGGGGTCACAAGGAAGTTCGAAATCGCGGAAAGCTGGTCAAACTTATTGGCGAATACAGCCGCCACCATGCCAAGCGCCCCCATCAGGATTGACCCCAACAGCACAAACACCAACGCCCACAGCGGGTGGATCATCGGCATCCCGATGAACCACATCGCGCCTGCGGTGATCACCACGGCCACAATCATTCCCCGTGCAACGGCCCCAGCGATATAGCCGACAAGCAGTTCAAGCGCCGACAAGGGCGGCATCAGGGTATCAACGATGTTGCCGCCGACCTTGGCGGACGCAATCGAACTGGATGTATTGGCAAAGGCGTTCTGGATCACCGTCATCGTCATGATGCCCGGCGCAAGGAACACCATAAACGGCACCCCCATGACGTCACCGCGTGTCGGGCCAATGGCAATTGTGAAAATCAACAGGAACAGCCCAGCGTTGACCAGTGGCCCCATAATGGTTTGCGACCAAACGTTCATGAAGCGCAGAACCTCGCGACGCGCCAACGTCCATGTTCCAAGCCAGTTCACGGCTCCGAAACGCCTTACGCCCATATCGGTCTTGCTGCTGTGCATCGCTGATTCCTTTTTCGCCGTTGGGTGGTTGTATCCGCCGCATGGGTGCTTAGAATAGGGGATCAAAGAATTCTCAACCCCATAACCGCCAATTCGGTTGTTTGGGGCCCATGCCAAACCTCTGGCCAGATAAGTGGAACAAATATGTCTTGGACCGACGAACGCGTCGATGTGTTGAAAAAGATGTGGGGCGAGGGTCAATCCGCCAGCCAGATCGCGAAAGAA
>DQCL01000186.1 GCA_003533975.1 Octadecabacter sp.
TTTGACTGGTGCCTGATTGATGCAGAGCATGGCCCTAACACGCTTACCACAATTCAAACGCAGCTTCAGGCCTTGGCTGGAACGCCAGCAAAAGCCGTGGTTCGCGTGCCAATGGGCGAAGATTGGATGCTTAAACAAGTGTTGGATCTCGGCGTACAAACAGTCGTCGTTCCGATGGTAAACACTGCCGAACAAGCCGCGCAGGTGGCCGCTGCTGTACGTTATCCGGGGCAGGGATCACGCGGCATGGGCGCGCTGCTCGCGCGGGCGTCCGGTTACGGAGATATTGTTGATTATGTCGGCTCAGCCAATGAACAAATATTCCTCTTCGTGCAGATCGAAAGCGCAGAAGCCGTCAAAAACGTAGATGCGATTGCCGCGACACCCGGTGTCGATGGCATCTTCGTGGGGCCCGCTGACCTCAGCGCTGATATGGGATTTGTTGGGCAATTGGATGCGCCCGAAGTGATCGAAGCCATCAATCACGTCTACGCCCGAACCAAAGACGCTGGTAAAGCAATTGGAACCGTGGTGTTTGATGAAGCCGAATTTCAGGGTCAAATCGACAGGGGTGTGACGTTCCTTGGCGTCGGCGGCGATAGCTTCGTGCTACAAACTAATCTGAGCGACCTTGCATCAAAAGCACCTTGATTTTCTTTGGCTCATAAATACTCATTCTTGCGCCCCGCAGGGGCGCTGCCCGCCCGCCGCAGGTGCTGATCGCCAGATCATCCAAACAGTTCAGTAAGGCGCATCCTCCAACACACCGTTCGCAGACATCTGCTGGTATAAAAGCCCCTCACGCAAACCACGGTCTGCAACCGACAACCGATCCGTCGGCCAAAGCCGCATCAAGGTTTGCAAAATGGCGGCCCCTGACATGATTAGCGCTTGGCGGTCTTTGCCAATGCGCGGATCAGCTTTGCGACCTGCTTCGCCAAGTTTCAAATACCCGTGGATCACCGCGTCAATCTGATCGGTAGACATGCGCAACCCATCGACCTTCATACGATCATAACGCCGCAATCCAAGATGGCTGGCCGCAACCGTAGTGACTGTCCCTGATGTGCCGATAATCTGGAATCCCTCACGGGTTTGTTCTTCCAAGGACGGTGCAAACTTTTCCAATTTCTCCTCAAAGAACCAAGACATCAACGCGAAGCGTGCTGAATCGTCTTCTACATCCGCAAACTGGTCGCGCAATGTGGCGACACCCAAAGGCACAGAAATCCAATCGACCACCTTGGCCGCAGCAAACGGGCCAGGGTCTTGGCGAAAACCTGAATGTAACCGCATGATCGCGCGGGGGCGCTCCCGTTTGGGAACATTGGTCAGGTCGATCCAAACCAATTCGGTAGATCCGCCACCAATATCAACCACCAGCAACTGTTCGGTTTTTGTCGACACCAAAGGCGCACAGGAGATGACAGCAAGGCGTGCCTCTTCTTCCGTTTGGATGATCTCGAGTGTCAAACCCGTCTCGCGTTTCACCGATGAGATGAAGTGCTTGGAGTTTCGCGCACGACGGCAAGCTTCTGTCGCGACTAGGCGCATATGGCTGACGTTGTGACGCTGCAATTTTTGGCGGCAAACGCGCATAGCATTGATGGTTCGCGCCATTGATGCGCGGGACAATTTGCCAGTCTGCTCCAACCCTTGTCCAAGTTGGACGGATTTGGAGAAGCTGTCGACCACATGGAACTGGCTGCCCTTGGGTTGGGCAATCAGCATACGGCAACTGTTCGTGCCCAAATCCAACGCAGCATAAAGCTGGGATGGATCAGGCGGAGTCGGCGCGGTGCGCTCTACCGGTATAGGGAACGCGCCCGCACCATCGGGACGCTTGGGCGTCATTTTAACGCCCTCCTTTTCGAGTTACCTCAAACGTAAGCCTGCACGTGGTGTCGCGCAAGCCCAGAGATGGGTCTTGTTGTGCCCCTCATACCTAAGATGAGAATAATGCGTGCTAAAAGGGGTCGCCAAATGCGCCCGCCATGTCGAAAATAGGCGTCGAAGAATATGGCACCCAAGCTAGGTGTTGAACAACGCATATGAGAGGCGGAAGAATCGCATGGCAGATGTCACAATCGTATATTGGCGGGATATTCCTGCACAGGTCATCGTCGGTAAGGGGCGTCGGGGCACCAAGGTGCAACTTACCGAACGGTTTGAGCAAGCAATTGATCGTGCCGCGATGAAGTCTGGCGCGGCTGGCACCGATGATTATCTGGCCGATTGGCGCAAAGCCCCCGCCTATCCTGTTGAAGGGTCTGACGGCGATGTCGCAGCGGCTGAGGCCGCGCGCTTAGAGGCTGAATACGACAAAGACCGCCTTATGGTTCTTATCAACAACGACGGTCGTGCGTGAGCAGGCCAAAAACAAACGTCTGGGAGGCTGTGATGTCATTATTAAACTTTCGCAAAAAAGTAGAAGAGCCTACAGGCGTGAACCCGCAGCTTGAGGCGTTCCTTGACGGGTACTCCATTGAGGTGATGCCGCGCACGGCTGAAAAGGTCGATGACTTTACAACGCTGCTGCCTAAGGGAACCCGCGTTTATATCGCTCACATCGAAGGCACTCCGATTGAAGACATGGTCGCAACGGCCAAACGTCTGTCCGAAGGCGGCTACCCCGTCATGCCGCATTTTCCGGCACGTATCATCAAGGACGCGGCCACGCTTGAAAACTGGATCGCCATGTACCGCGGCGAGGCAGGTGTCGATCAAGCGCTTTTGCTGGCAGGTGGCGTGACCACACCACACGGTGATTTCCACTCCTCCATGCAGCTTCTGGAAAACGGCGCGTTTGATCGTGCTGGCTTCAAGCGTTTGCATGTTGCTGGCCACCCCGAAGGCAACAAGGATATCGATCCAAACGGCGGCACAGCAATGGTGGACGAGGCTCTGCGTTGGAAACAGAAGTTTTCTGAGACAACGGATGCGGAAATGGCACTCGCCACGCAATTTGCGTTCGAAGCGGGGCCGATTATTGAGTGGGCCGACAGCCTGAAAGAGGCGGGCATCACCATTCCGATCCATATCGGCATCGCTGGCCCTGCCAAGCTGCAAACCATGATCAAATTCGCAATCGCTTGCGGTGTTGGTCCTTCCCTGAAGGTGCTGCAAAAACGTGCCAA
>DQCL01000256.1 GCA_003533975.1 Octadecabacter sp.
TTCGAATCCCTTCGTCTCCGCCATAAAACCCACTAAGTAATTGTTTTTGATAAACAAATTGATTGGTGAGGTTTTCATACCACCATCATTGCCACCAAAGAATACGCCATTGAATGCAATGAGATGCAACAGGCCGCCACTCAGAGGCTTGTCAGTTTCAGGTCAATCAAGCTCCGATGCCACAACACATTGCAGCAAACTTGGTAGTTGTGAAACGCAGCTAAAAAACGCGCCGCTGCCTCACGCAAGTTTGCCTAGATACCGAATTCGCTCAGAATTCTCTCGAATTCTCAGGCGGATCGGGAAAAATCTTGCTATATATCTACCATCACCAATGTGAATGCCAATAAGCACTGCCGGGCCAAGAGGGCTGTCCGAAGCAGGCTGTTTGTGTGTGCAAAATTAGGAGACATGACATCGTGACGACGCCAGCGAATACAATTTACCTTTCTGTAGATCAGGTTGCACAGCGCTTCGGCGTTTCTAAAGACTCGATTTGGCGCTGGAAACGCAAAGGTAACTTCCCCTCCCCCGTGAAGCTGGGTGGAACAACTACCCGTTGGCGCCTTATGGACATCGAAGAATGGGAGGGGCAGCTCGCGTGCGGTCTAGCCTTCAAGCTCAACTTCGAACCGGACGCTCTGAGGGCAAGCTAACGGCCACCCCCTCTCTACCCCCTTGATCCAGTGCCTCTATTTCAAGAGGTGCAATAAGACTTGGCGGCGCGACTATTGTCGCGCCGGACGCTTTCCCTTTGCCACAAAGAGACTTCATCGTGACTGACCAAACCTCCCCGTTCAGCCCCGCCATCGAAAACAAGAACGTCACCTCCTTTCCCTTTGACCCGAAGACCCTGCAAGTGACACGCCTGGGATGATCCTGGAGCCGTCGCCGGATGGCATGCAGTGCTACTTCTCTCTGAACGCCGACGGTATCCATCCCCCAAGGGAGCCCAGCTATTGGGCTGGCAACATCAGCAGAGGCCTCCCTTGTTCTTGCTCTGCTTCCTCAAGGTATTTCTGCCCGGAAATTCCACGTTCGATGAGAGTGTTTGCCAGTGACATATGGCTTGCGGTTTGAATGGCGCTGTCACGCAACCCGTTGGTCAGGATTCTCGCCTTTCCGAGGGCCACGGTTCGCAGTTCAGTCATCTGATTGAAGCCGTCAGCCGACTTTGAACAGAGCCTTGCAAGCCGATCAGGAGCTAGAGGATCGCTGAGCTCAGCAAAGCGCTCGGCCTCCTTGCGCGCGATATCCGCCGCCACGGCGAGTTCGTCGATATGCAGGAGAGCCTTGAAGCCTGCATCCGAACAAAGCCGGATTGCTGATGCAAGAGACCAAAGGAGATCTAGGTCTTCGTGAGTAAGGTCTTCGTCCTTCGCAGCGACGCGCTTGAAATGAGGGCGTAACCGCGAGGCCGAACGAAAAAGGGACACCTGCGCAGCTTCGGCGACTTGTTGTGCACTTCTCCGAGCATACAGTGTATCTATGGTTTCCAGATCAGTCGCGATATCAGCGAAAATCGTTTCCAAGTCATCACTGCGACGGTCGCTGGTCACTCGCTCGATACGCCCTCCCAATTCATGAAGATGGGCTTCAATCGCTTTTAGACGTTTCAGCATTAAGGCAAACCCAGCGACTGATACGCCGAGCCCAAGGCCAGAAACAGCGAGGGTGCCAACCTGCAAGTTTTGCATGACCCCAAGAGTGGTGTTCATTGCCGTGAGACGCGATTTGATCTGCTCATTCTGGATGGTGGTCAAAATCCCCAGCGGATTGAAGCCCTGTGAAATGGTTGTGCTGACGCCCTGCAAAGTTGAGGCTAAAAGTTTGTCAAGCACACTGGTCGGCTGGACATGTGCCAGGATCTGACCGGTCACCGTGTTTTTAAGAATTGCGCCATACAGCTTAAGATTTCCGCTTGCGATGCCCGAAAGAAACTTCTCCGGAATTTCGTAAAGCAATGGGGTCAAATTCTGTTCTCCATACTGTTTGTCGCCGCTTTGACTGCGAGGGCTTGAATGTCATCTAGGAGTGTGCGCTGGTCAGACGCTGCTCCCAAACCAAAAATGGCTTTTTCAGCTCGCCTATATGATCGCTCGCGCAGTTTTCTTCGCCAACGCTCAATGCCCCAGCCATAAAGACGCCTGCTAGTATATGCAGTCACACCAAGGGCTACTGCGCCCACAGTGAACAACGGCCAACTTACATATGAGACACCAACAAAGGCCAAAATACTCGTCGATATGGTTGCGAGGGAAACGACGGTAGGAACCGCCGCAATCGAAGCTGCTGCTAAGCCGGCACTTGCTATCACAGGCGCCATGGCCGCCAACCTGTCACTCAAACCAGGATCCAAAGAAAACTCCGGAGCCAATCTAGCTTTGAATTCACAAAGAGCTTCCTCTGTCTGCTCTAACGCCTCTTCCGCCTGCTGTTTCGCCCATTCAGAGCAAAGCTCTGCGATGTCATTTCCAAGCTGAACTTCAGACCAAGCGAGATCCAGAGTGCCCGCTTGATCGATCTTTACATCTATCTGAGCTAACAAATCGGGAAAGTTGCTTTCGATTTGCAGCGTGATTTTTTCTAGCAGTTCATCACGCCAATTCATGAATTCCAAATGGGCAAAGAGATCAAGGTCAGACATTGGCAGCTCGATAATTGTTTATTGGAGCAGAAGCATGCAACTGCCATTGAGGCAACCGCCCCCTTCACCACAACCTTAAGAAAAAAATCAACGTAAGGGTATAGGTTTCCCGCCACACATCCCCATTCTATCCGTCGCTATAACAGATGTATGCAGCGTGCTGCGTCACATCTGAGAGGTTAGAAATGAGCAAAAAACCACATGCAGACACCCGGTTGGCTCTATATGTCGAGCGCCGTGTTCTGGAACTAAAACCAAAGAAGTCCCAACTTCAGATCGCGAGCGAGGCCGGGTTTCCGAACCCCAACATGGTGACCATGATCAAAAATGGCACAAGCAAGCTGGCTCTGGACCGTGTGCCGTCGATGGCACGCGCCCTGGAGTGTGACCCGGCCTATCTGATGCGGCTGTCATTGGAGCAGGCCGTTGGAGATACGGCAGCGCAGGCAATTGCGGAAATCTACGGCACTCCAATAACCGTGAACGAGGTGGGCTGGCTCGCAGAGATCCGCGATGCGTCAAGCAATACGGACCCTCGGCTGACCAGCAGGTCACGCGCGGCGCTCCGAACCGTCTTTGGGAGGTAGCGACATGGATAGAGTGGAGGACCTCACAGCAAACGAGCGCGCCTGGCTGAGCTTTTTGAGGGAGGTCAGCAAAGATGCGGACCCTAGCCCCACGTTACGCCATGTGCAGCTTCTGCGGCGCATCTGTGCCCTTAGGTAAAGTCTAGCTTCACATGAGGTGTGCTAACACCCTCCTGTAGACAAAATGATCAATTCAGCCATACCGTGGTGGGTGAGAAAGGGGACCAATATGACCCGTGTGACGGCAACAGAGTTCAAGAACAACATCGATGCGTTCAGTAAAGCCGCTATGAACGAACCGGTCATCATCACCAGCGATCACCGTGACCATCTAGTGCTAGTATCGGCGGAAGAGTATCAACGCCTGACCGGAGTCGCCGAAGATTTGGCGCCGAGCATGGAAGATCGCATCAAGCGCACCCTTGGCAAACACCACGACACGATTATGGAATTGGCCAAGCGATGAGGAAACCGCACTGGATTTCCCATGTGGAAGTTGAGGCACTGCATCATGGCGTGATCGAGATTGGTGGCGGTGCCGAGGGTCTGCGAGATGCCTCCCTACTTCATTCCGCGCTTGCTCGGCCCCAAAATCTATTTGCTTACGGAGAGACCGATATCTTTCAGCTTGCCGCCAACTGCGCAGAGGCAATTTCCCGAAATCATGCATTTGTCGACGGCAACAAGCGCACGGCCTTCATGGCTGCGGTCAACTTCCTGGAACTGAATGGATATGTCCTGCAAGCGGCCAAGGGCGTCGAACACGCTGATATGATGGTGCAACTGGCCCAAGGCAAAATGAGCCGCGAGAATGCCGCAGCACATCTGCGGGAATACTCGCATGTTGGCTGAACAATGGATGGAGTTTCGGCATTCCTGAGCTCAAAAAGTCACGACAACCCAGAACGAAACAACACGCCGTGCTTCCCATCTCATTCTCCAAAGGGCTCTCGGATAGGACCTTTTCCCCTGAATGGCTGCGATCAATGCCTGTGTCTAAAGCCGTCAAGCTATGGGGGCCTGGCAAGGGATGACGCGATCATCCCGCCTCACCAGGAGCAACCTCGGCCGCCAGCACCTTCAGCGATACCCGATGAGATCGTCTGGCGGTGGAACCACAGGGACCCAGTGAGAGAAGCGGTCAATCAGTAGGCCGCTAAAGCCGGAGTCGACCGCGAGAAATCGACGGCGATCTTGCGTCCGATCCCCGTAGGCAAGCAGAAGCGCAGCGGCTCCAAGGAAGATGGACTTGCTAGCCGTGATGCTCCCTCTTTACGACGGATAGGCTTGAACCCATTCCATTGGGATTCAGCGTTCATCACCTACTTCCGGCCTGACATATGCTACTGGCCCGAGGTTGGTGTTCAAAAACCAGTCACGGTGCATCAAGTCCCCGTCCGCTATGTAGAGATTGCGGATCATGTAGATCTCTTGCCCCTCCTCAACCTCAAAGATCATCGCGGGCCCATCGTTCGTTTCAACAACAGTAATCGCTGTGTCGTTGGCCGCGACGCTTTCGATGATGCTGCGCACCTGGATTGGATCGTCGACCCGCACGATCTGGAAATAACATACCCCCTCAAAACTCCCGACCGTGATCGCCGTGAGAGCTCCCACGGCGATCGTTACTGGTGCGAGCAGGATGCTGCCGATCGTAGCCCCCACTCCCGCTGACCCTGCGATGATCCCAGTGGTCCCCGCTGCCGAAGCCCCAGCTGCCGTAGATCCCAACATCGTCAGGCCAGAAGCCGAATGAACGAGCGTGTAGTATCCGGCGGCTTTCAAACCGACACCGGCCGCCGCTGCGCCGCCACCGACCGTGGCAGCTGCGGTGCTAATCATTCCACCCACCAACTTCGAGGGCTTGTAGTCACACACTTCAGCGAAAACCGGTGTGGATGCAAAGAAGGTAGCAGTAACGAGGCTGGAAAAGCCGTTCATAATAGACCTCAAATCGCTTTCAAAAAACATCTACATGTCACGAATACACCAACGACCAGAAATGTGTCGAGAGTGGCCGAGGCCATCTGACGCTCTACACACATCCTTTCCAGCCATAGGTCAGTTCCCTTTTTTCGTGGATAAGCGGGATTGGTAATTTCGCGAATGATTTCAGCAAAACGCGGAGAGGAATGGCCCAATCACCGCACCTCACCGGATCCAGATCACGCCACAACAGAGGTTGCGCAAGGTTGACAAAGGTTTACATCAGCCGCCTCAAAACGAGACCCATGTAAACCTTTTGGCGTCCAAAACGATCAAGAACGGGCCCAAAGGTTTACACTAAGTTTACATTAAGTTGACAGATCAGGCCCAAAAAACAAGAAAACCTGAAGTCATGTAAACCTTTCACAGCGACAACC
>DQCL01000018.1:0-8428 GCA_003533975.1 Octadecabacter sp.
ATGGAAGACAGCCAGCCGCTGATCACCGAGAACGTAAAAGGCCATAACAGTTACACATTCACCTGCGTGCGCAATCCTTACACTCGCATTCTGTCGAGCTTCTTTGACAAGATTTGCGGCATCCAGCGCAACGGCAAACGCTACCGTGGCAATCTCGTGCCGCTGTTGATCCAAAAATATGGAATTGAAGTTGGAAGCCCAGAAGACGGGTTCGAATTTGACCAAATCAAATCCTTCCGCCGCTTTTTGCTGTTTGCACGTGACACCATCAAATACCGCCGCCCGATGGACCCCGACATTCACTGGTCAGCAATGTCGGGTCATATTTCCACGTTCATCGTAAATGGCGGCCGCTACGACAAGATTTTTTGGACCGAACAATTTAACGACGGCATGCAGGACGTGCTGAACGGCATTGAAACGCCCAACGCAATTGATCTGGCTGAAATCCCGCGCTTCAACGAAAGCGAAGGTCACGGCCCCAAACGGCTTCATCCGGTCGAAGACTACTTTGACGATCTTTCGATGCACCTGATGTACGAGATCTACAAAAAAGACTTCAATCTGTTCAAATATGACTTCGACAACCCAGCAAACAAGATGCCAATTGCCGAGATTGATTTAGACGAAGTCCATGCGAAGCTGGGTGCGTAGCCTCAAGCTTTTCGCCCTGTTAGCCGCACTGGCAACCCCAGCCGTGGCCACGCCGCCGCAGATCGTTTGGGTCAAAGACCAGTTGTTCGCCATTTCCGCGACGCAAGTCCTGATCTTACGGACGATTTCGGACAACCACGGCTATCACCAGACAGAGCAAACCGACACGTTCCTGATTGTCCGTGACTTGGCCACAGGTCAGGACATCAGCATAAATGCCGTCGAACGGGTCGTTGCCAACAGTGTTATAGATGTCGATATCACGCATTACCCGCTCGATAATGTCGTGAATCCCTACGCTGTGCGTCAAGAATTAAATGCGGCGCCTTTGTCTGATCCGCGCAGGTTCCACCTCAACGTTGAAATATATGATGA
This sequence comes from Octadecabacter sp., assembly GCA_003533975.1. Lineage (GTDB taxonomy): Bacteria > Pseudomonadota > Alphaproteobacteria > Rhodobacterales > Rhodobacteraceae > Octadecabacter. The sequence continues at coordinate 1,030 of DQCL01000018.1, forward strand.
CGCGGTGCGGGCATCCGACCATGAAGGCGTGACGCACTACGCGCGATGGTCCGACATCTTTCCGAGCATCTTTGCCTCTCTGCAAAGCACGCGCGACCTACTGCCGATCCTGAAAATGGAAGGCGGATTTGACGCGCTTGACCTCGATGGTTTCTTGCATCCGGTTGGATGCGAGGTCGTCGCGGCGGCGAACACGCGCTACATTTCAACGATAGATACGATGCTAGTGCAGCTTGCCTGCGAAGACGAAGAAGTCGGCGCACGGCACCTGATTTGGTTTGTTCTGCCCGCAGCCTGACGTACCGCGAGGCGCGTAGCGGCGTCGCGGTTATATCAAACCGTGCTGTGCAAAGACCTCTGACATATTCACTTCTGGGCGTGGCCCAATATGTCCGATGACTTCTGCCGCGCACAGAACGCCCATTTGCGCCGCCACGTCCAAAGTGCGCCCCGTGGACACGCCATATAGAAAGCCTGCCGCGAACTGATCGCCAGCACCGGTCGCATCAACGGGCGTTACCGGTGTCACGTCTGCGGTGAAACGGGTGTCGCCTTGTTGAACCCAAACGGCCTCGCCGGAACGGGTACAGGCGACGATATCGCAAACCTCAGCAGCTTGGCGCAGCGCGTCTTCCAGATCATCGGTTTCATACAGCGTCATCCATTCGGCGTCGTTGCCGATGGCGATGTCCATGTCTTCTGCGATCAAACGTTTAAAATCATCGCGGTGACGTTCCGCGCAGAACGGGTCAGAGATGGTAATGACCGCACGCCCACCGGCGGCTTTCATCTTTGTCGCCGCCTCGGAGAATGCGGTTTTGCCTTCGTCTTTGTCGAACAAATAACCTTCGAGGAACAACAGCCCCGTGCCAAACACATTTGGAACGTCGGCTGATGAAATATCCGCGCCCGCGCCAAGGTAAGTGTTCATAGAACGCTCGCCGTCTGGGGATACGAAGATCATTGAGCGCGATGTCGGGTCTTCCACGTCTTGTGGTGGCAGCGGAAAGGCTGTCCCAGCGTCCTCTAAGGATGTCGCGTAGAACTTGCCCAGCGCGTCGTCTTTTACCTTGCCGATAAATGCTGTCTTCAAGCCAAGCTCACCGATGCCCGCAATCGTGTTGCCAACGGACCCACCGGGGGCTTCAACACGACTGTCCATGGACGCATACAGCAGTTCCGCACGGTCACGTTCAATCAGCTGCATGATGCCTTTGGTAATGCCCATCTGGTCCAGAAAAGTGTCGCTAGAGGGGGAGATCACGTCGACCATTGCATTGCCGATTCCGATGACGTCGTAGTTCATGTTGTTTTATCCTCGTAAAGGCACAGATCACGGATGTGACAGGCCTGACATTTTGGTTTTCTCGCCACGCAGATATAGCGTCCGTGCAATATCATCCAGTGGTGTGCGTGCAATTGAAATTCGGCCGGAATGTTGTCCTCAATCGCACGCTCGACGGCGTCGACATCCTTACCGGGTGCGATGCCGCTGCGGTTACCTAAACGGAAAATATGAGTATCCACAGCCTGTGCCGGCTGGCCCCACCACATGTTCAGAACCACATTTGCAGTTTTGCGCCCGACACCCGGTAAGGACTGTAGCGCAGCGCGGGAACTGGGGACCTCCCCGTCATATTCATCCACTAAAATCTGCGCGGTCTTCATCACATTCTTCGCCTTTTGGCGAAACAAACCAATCGTCTTGATATGGTCCGTCACTGCATCGACCCCAAGGTCGAGCATTTTTTGTGGTGTGTCCGCAATCTTGAACAGCTCTGCCGTTGCTTTGTTGACGCCTTTGTCCGTCGCTTGCGCAGACAGCGCGACCGCGACGACCAAGGTGTATGCGTTGACATGATCCAACTCACCCTTGGGTTCAGCGTCGCCATCGCGAAAGCGGGTGAAGATTTCATGGATGGTGTTGTAGTCGAGTTGTTTAGTGAGTTTGGCCATACAGCCCTTGTCGCAACTGCGGCCTCGCCGAACAAGCCCCCAAGACGCCTTAGGAAATCTGAAACCATACCCCGCTAAACCAGCTGAAACTCTGGGAAGTCAGATGCCAACGTACAGTTTCTATATCATTTCCAACGCGGTCCTGTCCTACAACGGTGCGACTGGCGAATTTGACCTTTCAGCCAATTATGATCACACGGCGCACCGTCTCCGCGTTGATGTGACCGACGATGACACGTTTATGGACGCAACCGGTGACAGCAACCAAACCGCCATGATCTACGACATGGATGGAAATCTGGTCGATAGCGGTTTGATAACAGTGCCTTACTTTGCCGAGATCAGTACGCCAGACACCGAATACCTTGACCGGATTGAGGTTGATGGCATCCACTACGGCTACCTACCGAGTACCGACCTGACATCAGGAGAGAGCTATCCCGTCACCGACAGCGGCAACCTAGGCTTCGATCACACGTATTTCGAAGACAATTCTGTGCCCTGTTTCGCACCCGATACCCTAATTTCGACAGATCGTGGTGAGGTGCCGGTGCAGCAGATCAAGCACGGCGATTGCGTACTAACATTGGATCACGGATATCAACCCGTCGCGTGGGTCGGGCGTTGGCGGGTACCTTGGCCAATACTGCTAACGTCTTCGCGTCATTGGCCGGTTACCATCGCGACGTCAGGTCGTAGCAACGGTCGCACCCTCACCGTGTCTGCTGCTCACCAAGTTTTACTACGCGATCCGTGGTTTGACCTGCACAACGGCACCCATGAAGTATTGTGCAGGTCTGGGTTGCTTGCACAGCCACACCTGCCCATGCTGGGAAAAGCCATGATCTGGCATCTCATCCTGCTGCCCCAACATGAAATCATTTGCGCCAATGGCCATTGGACTGAAAGCCTTTTCGCAGGCGGCACGCTGTTTTCTGAATTAACCCAACAGATGCAGCTCGAAGCACGCGCGCATTGCGGTGATGGCCACAGATACCCTGCCCGTCCAATCCTTCACGGTTATGAGGCCAAGGTGTTCTTTGCCAAGGGCGCCACCACCAGGGCGCATTGCTATGCGTAAAGGCGCAACAATCGGGTCGCGGGATGGCCCGTGCAGCGCTAGGTTCAGACTATGGAACAGTCAGGCCAATATCATTACCAAGTCATCCGACGCGCTTTGGACGAAATTGACAGAGCCGAAACACCTTTGACGTTAGACGCGCTGGCGCGCGCGATGGATATGTCACCAGCACATTTTCAACGTGTCTTCTCGCGTTGGGTGGGGGTCTCACCCAAACGGTATCAGCAATATCTGCGGCTCGATCATGCCAAGACGATGTTGTCAGAAAATTTCACCACGTTGGCGACTGCCGATGCGATTGGATTGTCCGGATCGGGCCGTTTGCATGACCTGTTTTTAAAATGGGAAGCGATGAGCCCCGGCGACTATGCCAAGGGTGGCGCAGGTCTGGAGATTAAATGGGGAAACTTTGATAGCCCTTTTGGTCCTGTCGTCGCGATGGGAACCGAACGCGGAATTTGCGGCATGGGATTCATGGCGGAACAAAGCGGCGAAGAAACCTACGGCGACCTTGCACGTCGCTGGCCCAATGCAACATTCACCAAAGACCCCGATGCTATCCGCCCTTGGGTCAAAGCGGCGCTTTCTCTGGAGGGTGAAACCAAACTGCACATGATCGGTGCGCCATTCCAGTTGAAGGTTTGGGAGGCGCTGCTGCGTATTCCGTCTGGTCATGTCACCACCTATTCGGAAATCGCCAGTTCTATCGGGTCCCCGCGCGCTGTTCGTGCAGTCGGAACTGCTGTGGGGAAGAACCCCGTCAGTTGGTTGATCCCCTGCCACCGCGCATTGCGCAAATCCGGTGCTTTGGGAGGGTACCACTGGGGACTTCCTGTGAAACGCGCTTTGTTGGCATGGGAGAGCGCACGCGAGGATGCGGGATAACCCCTAGGGTTTATTCAACAAATAGGCCCTTAATCGGCGGAACTTCGCCAGACGCGTACACGTTATTGGATAACATGGTGCTTTGGCCGATATACATTCCACCAAGCGCACCACATCGGTGCCCAACAATGGAATTTAGAACTATGACCTTGTCCAAAGTATCCCTCGCCGTCGCAATGTCCGGCGTCCTTGGCCTGACAGCCTGTGACGACATGACCGACCCGAATAACCCGAACCGCAACGCGCAATCCCAAGCTGCGGTCGGCGCTGGTATTGGTGCCCTTGCTGGCCTGATCATTGGTGACGACGCACAAGAACGTCGCAACGGTGCGCTTGTCGGCGCTGCAATCGGTGCTGGTATTGGCGGTATTCATGGCGCTGAGCTGGATCGTCAGGAAGCAGAGCTGCGCTCCCAGATGGGATCCAATGCGCAGATCGTGAACACCGGCGACCAGCTGATCGTGACTTTGCCGCAAGACATTCTGTTCGCGACTGGTGATGCGACACTTTCAGGCGCTCTACATGGCGATCTGACTGCACTCGCGTCCTCGATCAACCGTTTCCCGAACACAACTGTGAACGTCATCGGCCATGCCGACAACACAGGCGGCGCTGCGTTTAACCAAGACCTATCTGCGCGTCGGGCGCAGGCTGTGTCCTCTGTGTTGATTCAGTCTGGTGTTTCGCCGAACCGCATTCGCTCAATCGGTCGCGGTGAAGATGCGCCAATTGCATCTAACCTAAACGCTGAGGGCCGTCGTCAAAACCGCCGTGTGGAAATTACGATCACGCCAAACGGCTAAGACCACTGATAGATTTTGAAAGGGGTCGCCATTGCGCGGCCTCTTTTCGTTTGCGACCTCGACCTGTTGGTCATATCATTTGACCAATTTTAAAAGGTGCTGCAATGCCGTTCGAACCCATCCATCCTGAGAAAATCTCGCAAACGGTTGTGCGTCAGATCGAACAACTGATCCTTCGCGGCATCCTGAAACCAGGGGAACGCTTGCCGTCCGAGCGTGAGTTGTCAGAACGTCTGGGCGTATCGCGACCGTCCCTGCGAGAAGCCCTATCCGAGCTGCAAGACAGCGGGTTGCTGACCAGTCGTGCTGGCTCGGGCGTGTTTGTTGGTGATGTTCTTGGGTCCGCGTTTTCGGAGACATTGGTGCGGCTCTTTACCAATCACGAAGAAGCGGTTTTCGACTACATTGCGTTTCGCCGTGATATGGAAGGGTTGGCAGCAGAGCGTGCTGCGACGCTTGGCACCGAAACCGACCTCAAGGTTATCGACACCATCTTCAAGAAAATGGAAGCGGCCCACAGTAAGCGCAACCCCAGAGATGAGGCCGGATTGGATGCCGATTTCCATCTGAGCATCATCGAAGCAAGCCACAACGTCATCATGCTGCATATGATGCGGTCTATGTATCAGCTGCTGCGCGAAGGCGTGTTTTACAACCGCCAGATCATGTTCAAACAACGCACGACGCGCGATATGCTGCTCGACCAGCACCGCGCAATCAACGACGCATTACAGGCGCGGGACGCCGATGCTGCGCGCGCTGCAGTTGAGGCACACTTGGGGTTCGTCGAAGAGGCGCTGTTTGATCAAGACAAAGCAGAGCGCAACGAAGCGATTGCACAAAAACGTTTAGATCACGAAGAGCGTCGTTAAGCACCCCAGTAACGAAAAAGGCCCGAGCGTTCTGCTCGGGCCTTAATAAGTTCTACGAAACGTTTGCGATCAGTGCAGCTTGGCACCAACTTCTGTGATCGCGTCGTCGATAAGCTTGTTTGCGTCCGTAGCGGTCGTCTGCTTGGCAATCACGTCTTGTGCGGCGGCGACTGCGACTGACACAGCCTGGTTACGCACATCGCGGATCGCGGATGCTTTGGCGCTTTCAATCTGGTCTTCCGCAGCTGCCAAACGGCGGGTTACGGAAGACGCGATGTCTTCTTTAGCTTGCGTTGCAGCACGTGTTGCTTCTTCTTTAGCGTTCTCAACGATGCGATCAGCCTGCGCTTGCACTTCACGCTGCTTACGCTCGTAAGACGCCAGCAATGTCTGTGCTTCTTCGCGCAGTGCCTTGGCTTCATCCAGATCGGTCTTGATGCCAGCTGCGCGGTTGTCGAGCAGGCCAGTCAACATACCCGGAACTTTGAACTTAATCAAAACGCCGACGAAGATGATGAACGCGATCAGAACGATCATATTCGTGTTGTCGAGGTGCCAGAACGCACCCGTAAACGGGTTGGAGCTGGCCGCCAGCGCTGGCGACGCTGCGAGTGTGATCAAGGCTGCGATTGAATATTTCATGTCGTTACCCTTTCATCCGCGCAGTGATTGCCGCTGTGATCGTCTTGGCGTCAGCCTTACCACCGAGGGCGGCAACGATCTCTTTGGCGGTGTCTTTGGCTACGGCTTTCACCGCGGCGTCAGCACCTGCATTAATCTCGGCGATTGCTTTTTCGCTTTCAGCCGTTTGCGCGGCGATCTCAGCGTCGGCCTTTTGCATCTGCACATCCAGATCGGCTTGGATGTCTGCTTTGGCGTCTGCAACAATCTTGCCAGCCTGTGCACGGGCATCAACAAGCGCTTTGTCGTAGGCGGCCTCAGCCTCCTGCGCGCGCTGCTTCAGCTCTTCGGCGGCTGCAATGTCATTTGTAATCGTGCCCTGACGTTCGGCCAAAACCGCGCCAATGCGTGGCAGGGCCACACGGGACAAGATGAAGTAGATCACGATCAACGTGACCACGAGCCAGAAAATCTGGTTCGGGAAGGTCGAGAAGTCTAGCTGCGGCATTCCTGCCCCGCCAGCTTCGGCACCATGTTCGACTGCGGTGTCAGCCATAATTAACGTCCCTCTTAGACAATCTGATTTGATCAGGCCCGCATGGGCAAAATCGGGGTCTTACAACGGGGTCGGCGAACATGCCGCCAACCCCGCCCGTAAGGATAGAAATTCGTATCTTAGACCGCGAACATCAGCAGAAGTGCGACGAGGAACGAGAAGATCCCCAAAGCTTCTGCGAATGCGATGCCGATGAACAGCGTAGCAGTCTGGCCAGCAGCAGCTGACGGGTTACGCAGTGCGCCTGCGAGGAAGTTGCCAGCTACGTGACCAACACCGATTGCGGCAGCGCCGGATCCGATTGCAGCCAAGCCAGCGCCGATGTGTGCGAGTTCGCCTTCCATAGTGTATCTCCTTACGATTGGAAGTTAGTAGTATGTAGGGCGGGATTGATCCCGCCTTTCGTTAGTGTGACGGGTGAAGCGCGTCTTTTAGGTAAACGCACGTCAGGATTGTGAATACGTAGGCCTGGATCGCGGACACCAGAACTTCGAGGGCATAGATCGCGACAACGCCGAGGATGGCGACTGGTGCGATGATGAAGCCAACCTGTGCAAAGCCCGCAAAGACCTTGAGAACAGCGTGACCCGCCATCAGGTTACCCGCCAAACGAATGGAATGGCTA
>DQCL01000018.1:8452-11623 GCA_003533975.1 Octadecabacter sp.
GCGCCGTTCTTAACGAAACCAATGATGGTGACGGTGAAGAAGACTGCGAAAGCAAGGATCGCTGTAACCGCGATGTGCGACGTTGTTGTGAACGACATTGGCAGCAGGCCAAGGAAGTTCGAAATCAGGATAAAGATGAACAGCGTAAAGATGTATGGGAAATACTTGATCCCGTCCTTACCCGTTACGTCTTCGACCATTGTGTAGACAAAACCGTAAAGCGTTTCAGCAATAGACTGTGTACGTGTCGGAACAACTGCGCGTTTGCGTGTGCCGATAACCAGCAACAGAACGATACAAACGACAGCAATTGCCATCCACATTGTGACGTTCGTGATTGTGTACCAGTGAATCGGGCCTTCACCGAACAGGCGGTGAACTTCGAACTGATCGAGGGGGTGAAAGGCCAAACCGCCTTCTGCGCCGTGTGCTTCGTCTGCCACTTTAGTCTTCCTCGTTTTTGTCGACCTGTTTGGCCAACGCTTCATTCTGCATCTCTTGGGCGGATCGCATCATGGTTTTAACACCAGCCGCGAGCCCGAAGAATATGAACAGCACCATAAAGATGGGCGTGGTGCCGAACAAAACGTCCAAACCGTACCCGATGCCAAAACCGATCCCGAGACCGGCGACTAATTCGATCACCATTCGCCATGCCATATTGGCCTGAGAATAGTGTTCCTCGGATTGGGGCTTTTTGTCCTCGCCTTTGGCCGCTGCGATCCTGTCTTCTAGCGCCTTAAGGCGGTCAGCAGGGTCAATTTGGTCAGACGGATCGGACAACACGTAGCCCCTTCCTTGGTTGCGGGTGTTCTAGGGGGTGTCGCGTTTAGAGTCAACGCGCAGGTCATTTTGATTAACCACTTGTTTCTAAAATGTTTTTACACAGCCAACAGCGGCAAGAGATGCGCAAAATGTCGCAGTGCGGTGAAATCCGATATTCAACCATTTGGTTGACGTTTGGCGTGACTTGCGCTCAATACAGGCATGGCTATGCCCCTTGATACCGTCTTTGCCGCCCTTGGCGACCCAACGCGCCGCGCGATTTTGGCTATGCTGCTAGAAGACGACATGGCCGTGACAGACGTGGCTGATCCATTTGAGATGTCATTAGCAGCGATCTCCAAACACTTGCAGGTTTTAACCGCAGCAGGGTTGGTATCTCAGGAAAAGCGCGGGCGGGTAAAGTGGTGCAAACTAGAACCTGACGCAATGCGCGAGGCCTCCATCTGGATGCAAAGCTTCGGGCAATTTGAGGCCGTGAACTTGGATGACTTCGAGAGGTTTCTAGCGACAGAACTTCAGGACGATGCATCAGAATTGTCTTCGGATTAGGCCTTCTGGAGCGTCGCTAGAAGACCCAGTATTACGCTAACCTTCCCATGCTGCCGCTTCTTCCTTGAGAAACTTCAAGAACGTCTGAACTTTCTTTGTACGGTGCAGATCGACGTGGGTGACCAACCATAGATGCGCGTCCCAATCCGGCTGACTGGGCAAGACTTCAACCAGTTCAGGGTGTCGCTTCATCTCGGCTGTTGTGACAAACCCCATTCCGGCGCCAGCAACAACGGCATCAATCGATACACGTATATCGGTGGCGCGAAACACCACGCGATTTTGTGGGACATGGGTAGCAAGCCATTGATAAAATGGCGCGCGGTTTTCAGCATTATCATGGCCGACAAACCAATGATTGCGCAGATCGTCTTCGCCAGAAGGAAGGCCGTAATCTTGAATATAGGACGGTGCAGCGACAAGGTGTAGTCGCTGATTCAGGAACGGCTGCACGACGTTGTCGGGCTGATCAGGGGCTTGTCCCGCCCGGATCGCGACGTGGGCTTCGCCGTATTCCAGCCGGAACACACGATCCCCGGTAAGGAACCGGACGGTAAGTTCAGGATGCTCGCGCCTGAATTTCACAAGGACCGGGGTAATAAGTGGCGACAGCATCACTAAAGACGTGACGACCAGATTACCGGACACGCCCTCGCCCTGCCCGCGTATCCGCCCCGCCAGTTGGGTGAACTGGTCATCTGTCGCGGTGGCGACTTGCATCAGATCTTGCCCAGCCTCGGTCGCGGTATAACCCCGTGGATGGCGCTGGAATAGCTTCACCCCAAGGCGCTGTTCAAGCGCATCAATATGGCGAATAACTGTCGCATGGTGCACGCCCAGCGCATCAGCGGCACCACTAACGGTACCTATGGTGGCCACCTGAAACGCGGTGCGGATTTCATCCCAATTGTCCATAGCAACCCCAGTGCGAGTTATGTGCAAATTTGAACATCAGTTGTTCAAAACAGACTATAGCGTTCAACAAAGCAAAGACCATATGTCTGCCACCACACACTCATGAGGTCCAGATGACACACATTCTACATATCGACGCATCCGCGAATACAGAAACCAGCATCAGTCGCGCGGCATCCGCAAAATTGGTCGCCGACTTGGGTGGCACTGCGACCCACCGTGATTTGGCAATCGCACCGCTAGCGCAAATCGACGGCGCATGGGCCGACGCGAGATTGATCGATACAGACGCCCTTAGCGACGCAGATAAAGAGCGGCTCGCTTTGTCGGATGCCTTGGTTGCTGAACTGCAGGCGGCAGATACTATTGTGATTGGCACTCCGGTTTATAACTTCGCATCCCCCGCTTCATTGAAGGCATGGATGGATCTCATCGCGCGCCCTGGTGTGACGTTCACCTATACCGCTGAAGGCCCCAAAGGGCTGCTGTCAGGAAAAAAGGCGATCGTAACGGTTGCCTCAGGTGGCACGGAAATAGGCTCCGGCATCGACTTCCTGACCCCACACCTGCGCTTTTTCCTTGGCTTCATCGGCATCACGGATGTCGAATTCGTCGCTGCGACGGATATCGTTCCAGCTGCAGCAGCATGACGAATTGACCTACTTCATGGGCCGCGCTTGAGTGCGGCCCATGAAAATAACCCAGACACGCCAGATCTGTTAAACGCCGCATGGACGTTTCCAATGCGCTTTTGCGGTCGGAACGAACCATGTTTGTGCGTGATGGTATGGGTGAAAGATTGGCGTACGCGTGTTGACTCAGGCGCGTTGCAGGCCTAAACGATCCGATAAATCCGGAGTGTTAAACCTCCGGTCCTTGCATATGTAAGGATCGCCCCCAGTCAGCGCGTTGCGCCCACTG
>DQCL01000226.1:0-2814 GCA_003533975.1 Octadecabacter sp.
CTTCACGGCTCCTGCCGTCATACCTGTGCTGGCCGAAAATGCACATCCGTTCGAACAGCCGTCGTTCAGGATGGATAACCTCTTTGGGCTATTCGGGCTGGCCGGCTGATCCCTGCGCGGATGGCTATTCTCGGCCAGGACACACCTCTCTCGTTCGGTTTGGGGGCTGTGATCCTGCCCAAAACGAGAGTTTGGAACGCTCTTCTCCAACGAATATGCATTTTCAGCCAGCACAACCCGATTTGACATTCCTTCATTTGTAGGTTATGATTGCCCATATTACCTGTCTATTTAAGGAGTGTCCGATGTTGGTTTCCGTTGCCGAAGCTCATAACCGCTTGTCGTATTGGTTGAACAAGATCTCAGAGGAATCTATCACCATCACCCGCCGCGGAAAACCCGTGGGGGTCATCGTTTCCCCTGAAGAATATGAGCGTCTGCGCCAGGTGCAGGCCTATCTGACCATGCTCCGTCTCTCCCAAGCCCTGCAAGACAGCCCTATCACGGCCCAGGAGTTGTTCGAGGCGTCGCGGGCGGAATTGGAGGACCGGCTGTGATCGTAGATGCCAGCGTCATCCTGAACGCGTTCTTCCCCGATGAGGAGCAGGCCCAGGCTCAAGCCCTGATCCGCGACCACGTGACCGGCCATGTTCATCTGGCTGCTCCCACTCTCTTGCTCTACGAAGTGACCAATGCTGCCGTACAGGCGACGCGCCGAGGGCGCATCAGCGGCGAACAGGCAGAGGACATCCTGACTTCGTTGGAGGGTCTGGGTATTATGCTGGAACCGGTATCATGGCAACAGATGTTCCCTCTGGCTCGGCGTTTTGACCGTTCCGCCTATGATGCAGCCTACCTGGCCCTGGCCAAGGCAACCGACCGACCGCTGATCACCGGAGATCTGCGAATGTACAATGCTGTCCACGAACACCTGAATTGGGTCAGGTGGCTCGGAGATTATCAGAAAACTGGGTAGACATGGACTTTGCCATCACCGACAATGTGAACCAATATGGGGGATGGTAGAGGCACTGCGCCGAAAAAACAACGGGGCGCTCCATGACTAACGATTGCCCCCTGCCCCCCGGCTCTCGCGTCGCCGACTACTTCCGCGACTCGGGCGGTGACGAGCAGGAACGCTCGGTCGATCAGTAACGCCGTGTCGCTGAGGAGTACTGCCAACGGCACCACCTGGTCCTGGTGCGCGTCTTTGCCCTGCCCCTGCGCGACCTAGCCCGCTACCTGGAGAAGGGACACACCGACTGGCGGGTTGGCGGTGGCGGTTTCAGTTCGCATCTGACGAAACACAGCTTGACAAGCCCTCTTCTGGGATATAGAATGTGACCCGATTGAAAAAAACAGCTTTATGCGAAAGGAAGCTAATCAATTTGGGATTTTACAGTTTTGTCTTTCTCTTTACCCAGATCTGTCTGGCGATCCAGGCTGCGAATTACGGATTTTCGTTGGTCTCTATCGAAGAAAGAGAATGGACGGCGGATTTTCTGTTGGCCAAGCCGGTGGGGCGCGCACAGATCTTGACCAGCAAATTGCTCGCCGCGCTGAGCGGCTTGACCATCACCAACATCGTCGTCTGGATCAGCAGTTTTGGCTTTATCAATTTGTTCAGAGGGGATAGGACGTATGAAACCAAACCCCTGCTGCTGTTGCTGCTGAGCATCGTGGTATTCCAGCTCTTCTTCCTGACTGTCGGCCTGGTGGTTTCGTTGTTGGTGAAAAGGATCAGGAGCGTGACGCCCTATTCAATGGCGCTTGCCTTTGGGATGTACGTGCTGAACGCTTTTGGCGGCATGCTCGGCGAGAGCGCGTTGGAAAAGATCACCCCCTTTAAGCATTTCGACCCCAACTATATCATCCAGCACGGGGCCTATGACCTGCCCCTGGTGCTGATCAGTGTCTCGGTGATCGTGATTTCTCTGGTGGGCAGTTATGTGCTCTATACCAGGAGAGATATCCCTTCTGTGGTGTGAGGAGGCCCAGCGATGAATATCTTTGTGAGAGAATTGAAGGCGAACCTGAAATCGCTGCTCGTCTGGGGCGGCATCGTGATCTTGTTCGTGATGATAGCGATGGCCAAGTTCTCTGCCTACGAGGGCAACCCCGAAATATTAGCCATATTGGACGATATGCCCCCAGCATTGCTGTCTGCATTCAATATGCACGCATTTAATCTGACCACCATCACCGGCTTTTTCGGGGTAATGTTTACTTTTTTTGCGCTTCTTTTGTCTATTGCCGCGGCCATGTGGGGCAGCGACATTATTTCCAAGGAAGAGCGTGACAAAACCGTCGAGTTTTCGCTGACCCTGCCGGTGACCCGCAGCCGCCTGGTGACCGCCAAAACGCTGGCGGCGCTGGTCAATTGCGTTGGCTTGCTGCTCATCACTTGGGGCGTTTCGCTCGTCAGCGCGGCCAAATATCAGCCTGATAGCGAATTTTACAACTTTTTGAACCTGTCCATGCTGGCTCTGTTAATCGTGCAGATGATCTTTTTGGCGATCGGTATTTTCCTGGGCTGCGCCATGAAACGGTACAAGCAAGCCGGTTCTATCGCGGTCTCTCTGCTGCTGGGAACCTATTTCCTGTCCATCATTTCCGGGATGAATGAGCACCTCGAGTTTCTCAAATACTTTTCTCCCTTCAAGTATTTCGATGCGGGTATGATGCTGCGTGAATCAAGGATTGACATAACCTTTGTGTGGCTATCGGTTGCGATCATTCTTGTGAGCATAGTGGGTGCATATCTGACGTATGGCAGGAGGGACCTGTACATCTAGCTACCTGACAGTTTCGAAA
>DQCL01000226.1:2905-3029 GCA_003533975.1 Octadecabacter sp.
CAAAAGTGTCGGGTAGCTAGATTCGTGGTCAACGATCTCAAGGTAGCCGGCCTTTGGGCCGTCGCCTTCCTCGGCGCGCGGTTGGTGCTGGCAATGGAGTGGTAGCGTTTGCCGCCCTGTAAGA
>DQCL01000145.1 GCA_003533975.1 Octadecabacter sp.
GCTGACCTATGGCATCCCCGGCTTTAAGCTGGAGAAGGACGTGGTTGAGCGCCGCAATGCGCAGTTGGTCGAAGGCGGCGTGACCTTTGAATTGAACTGCGACGTGGGCACCGACATCAGCTTTGGCGCCATTCGGGGCAAGCATGATGCGGTGATCATCGCGACAGGCGTCTATAAGACGCGCGAGATCGAAGCGCCCGGCGTGGGCGGCTTTGGCGTTGAGCGGGCGATTGATTTTCTAACGGCCTCTAACCGCAAAAGCTTTGGCGATACGGTTGAAGAGTTCGAGAATGGCCGCCTGAATGCCGCAGGCAAGAAGGTCGTCGTGATCGGCGGCGGTGACACGGCGATGGACTGTGTGCGCACGGCGATCCGCCAAGGCGCTGAAAGTGTGAAGTGTCTGTATCGCCGTGATGAGGCAAACATGCCGGGTTCTATGCGCGAAGTTCAGAACGCCAAAGAAGAAGGCGTTGAGTTCGTTTGGCTGTCCGCGCCTAAGGGCTTTACGGGCGATAAGGTCGAAGGTGTTCTGGTGCAGAAAATGCGCCTTGGTGCGCCGGATGCATCAGGCCGCCAAATGCCGGAATTGATTGAAGGTAGCGACTACGTTGAAGACGCTGATCTGGTTGTTCAGGCGCTGGGCTTTGAGCCGGAAGACATTCCGACATTGTGGGGTGTGCCAGAACTGGAAGTGACCCGTTGGGGGACGATCAAGGCGGAATTCACAACGGGTCAGACCAGCCTAGAAGGTGTGTTCGCGGCAGGTGATATCGTTCGTGGTGCAAGTCTTGTGGTTTGGGCCATCAAGGACGGGCGCGATGCGGCTGAGGCGATCCTTGAGTACATCAACCAAGGGGCTGCTGTTGCGGCTGAGTAACAGGCACAACGCGTACACAACCTGTACACAAGCTGTATGTACAGCAAGTCACACGGTAGGTCAGCGACGCTGACATGGAGAGTAAACAGATGATGAAAATAGGTCTTACGATTGCCGCTTTGTCTGCCAGCCCGCTGGCGGCCCAAGAATTTTCGCTGCCGCAAGGGTGTGAAGCCTATCTGACGATACAAAGCACAAGTTGTTCTGTGTCGCACTACTTTACCTGTGAAGAAGACGGTGAAGGTGAACAGCGCCGTGCGACGATGGATGAAGAAGGTCTGAGCTACGTCGGACGCATAAGCAGTGACGCGGAATGGTTGGAGAGCTTTCATCTGCGGTCCGGCCACACAGAGCGGATGTCAGATGATTCAGATGATCCGATGTCGATGAGTGAGCTTCTTGCGAATGATATCGACACATGGGACTTCAAAACGGAAAGCCGTGAAATCGGGGTGAGCCAGTACGTCGGTTTTGACCGCCTGACTGGTGAAACCGTTGAGATTGACGGCGTGACGCTTCGCAGAACGCAATACGCGCTGACGGCCTATGACGGGGCTGGCACCGAGATGTGGAAAAGTGAAGGTGCGGAATTTGTGAGCGATGAGTGGCGCATGTTTATCGGCGGGCTCAGCAGTTACATCACGTCGGATGACCGTTTTGACAGCGATGACACGCCCGTCGAATTTATCTTCCCGGGCGAGCATGGGTATCTGTCGGTGAATCCGAAATTCGGATGCGGCGTTGAGATGTCTTCGTTTGATGCGAACGACGCCCAGCTGATCCAGACAAATTATTGAATAAGACCGCGCCTATCTGGGCCGCGATGAGGAGAGACGACATGACAAAGTACGATCAAGCATGGGTGGAAGCCGAGCAAGCCAAGCGCGACTATATGGCCGAGAATGGCCTGTATTCGCATGACGACGAGAAAGCCAACTGTGGTGTTGGCCTGGTCGTTTCTGTCAACGGCAAGAAGTCCCGCGAAGTTGTCGAGAATGGCATCTCTGCGCTGAAAGCGATTTGGCACCGTGGCGCTGTGGATGCGGATGGAAAGACAGGTGATGGCGCGGGTATCCACGTGCAAATCCCTGTTCCGTTTTTCTATGATCAGGTCGTTCGTACCGGTCACACGCCACGGCACGACGAGCTTCTTGCGGTTGGTCAGGTATTTTTGCCGCGCACAGATTTCGGCGCGCAGGAAACTTGCCGGACGATTGTTGAAACCGAAGTTCTGCGTATGGGGTATTACATTTATGGCTGGCGCCATGTGCCGGTTGATGTGTCTTGCCTTGGCGAAAAAGCCAATGCGACACGTCCCGAGATTGAACAAATTTTGATTTCAAATTCTAAGGGTGTGGACGAAGAAACGTTCGAGCGTGAGCTTTATGTGATCCGCCGCCGCATTGAAAAAGCTGCGACGTCTGCGGGAATTCGTGAGCTGTACCTTGCGTCTTTGTCGTGCCGTTCGATTATCTACAAGGGCATGATGCTCGCTGAACAGGTTGCGGAGTTTTACCCTGACCTGATGGATGAGCGGTTCGAGTCTGCGTTTGCAATCTATCACCAGCGTTATTCAACAAATACATTCCCGCAGTGGTGGTTGGCACAGCCATTCCGCATGTTGGCGCATAACGGCGAAATCAACACCCTTAAGGGTAACTTGAACTGGATGAAGTCCCACGAAATTCGCATGGCTTCGGGTACGTTTGGCGATATGGCGGATGACATCAAGCCGATCGTCGCGAGCGGGTCTTCTGACTCGGCTGCGTTGGATTCTGTGTTTGAGGTCCTTGTGCGGGCTGGCCGTTCTGCACCGATGGCGAAGACTATGATGGTGCCGGAGAGCTGGTCAAAGCAGGCGACGGAACTGCCGCAAAGCTGGCGCGATATGTATTCCTACTGCAATTCCGTGATGGA
>DQCL01000282.1 GCA_003533975.1 Octadecabacter sp.
TGGCTACGCTGGGTTCTCGCCCGTGTCGCAGACCACAAGATGACCCGCCTCGACGACCTCATGCCGTGGAACTGGACGGCGGAATAAATCAACACCAGTCAGACCGGACGCATACGCTGTTTGTGACCGCCGCGGCGAAGCATCATCGCTGCCATAAGAGCGTCTGTGACGGGGCCGCGTTCGTCAGGAAGGGGGACGGTCACACCTGTGGTTTTTCGGATTTCCTCTGCTTTGCGAAGGATAACGTCGAGCACTGCGCCATCAATCGCGCTGTCCGGTGAGAACATCATGATTGAGCGAACCAGTTCGGCAGGCTGACCAAAGCGATCCACCCGACCTTCTCGCTGTTGGTGCCGTGTCGGGTTCCAAGACAGGTCGTAATGCACGACTGCGTCGAAAAGCTGCTGGAGATTGATACCCTCGGACAGACAGTCTGTTGCCACCAAAATTCGCTGGACGTTCTTTTCTCCGTCTTCGATTGCCATCTCTGAGACACGATCCCGGCGCTCATCCGGTGTCAGTTCTCCAGTGACGGCCTCGACGTTCAGCCTTGGGAATGCCTTGCGAAGTCCAGCCCTTACGTGTTCGGCGGTGGCAAGATAGCGGCAGAACACGACTGGATTGGTGCCGTCCTTGATCAGCGGTTTCAGCGCGCTGATCAGAGCACCAAGTTTGGGGTCCTTTACGTTCAAAAGGTCTGTTGCTTGATCCAGAAGCACCTGAAGCGCGGGATCATTCTCGAAAATTGTGTTCGGCTCCACATCGACGGCGTCTTCATCGTCACCATCTTCATCGTAAATCTGCGGTTCCAGACGCTCCGCTTCGTTAGAGGCGCGATTCCTTAGTGCGCTGAGCGCAGCAGCCGGAGAGGAGCCCACGCAACGCATCAAGGCGAGCGTGCCCCAAAAGGCCAGTCGCTGATCCCTTTTCTGATCACCCGCTTTCGACACAACGGACAGGCAGTAATCCAGCACGGTTTCCTGGAAAGCCAAATGCTCAGCAGAAAGCCGATAAGAAAACTCTGTGGTTTCATGCTTGGGGAAGGAGCGATCCTCGTCCCAGTCGCCCTCGATCAGATCAACTCGGCGTCTTTGAACGTAGTGGCGCGCTAAGCGTTCCCGGTATCTCGCATTGTCGAAATCAACCGACGCAAATTCTGGATCAATCAGGGACAGTAAACGCCCGAACGCTTCTTCATCACCAGAATGAGGTGTCGCTGTAAGCATCACGATCCGACGTTCAGGGTCTTTCGCGAGTCCTTGTAGCAAGTCGAACCGTTGCTGCTTGCCCTTGTGCGTTCCAACGCAGGCATGTGCCTCATCTACAATTACAAAGCTCGGGCATGCGCGCGCAAATCCTTCCCTGCGCTTTTCTGCTTTAATGTAATCGAGGCTCACCACAGTGAAGGAGTAGGCATCAAATAGCGTCTGCGCGAGCGGCAGGTTGCGCTCCAGGCGCGCCGCAGTGCCTGAAGTTACTGGAACCGCATCAATGCCAAACCGGTCTTTCAGTTCAACGATCCATTGGTCGACGAGGTGCGGTGGGCAAAGAACCGAAAAAGCATCAACCTCACCTCGATCCATCAATTCACGCAAAATCAGGCCAGCTTCGATGGTCTTACCGATCCCGACATCATCAGCGATTAGGAGACGTGGCACCTGAAGCCGTAAAGCCATAAGCAGAGGGACTAGCTGGTAGGTCCTTGGCTCAAAGGCAAGTTGAGCTGCGGATCGAAACGGGCCTGCGCCACGTCGTAGGGTCAGTCGAAGCGCATCTGCAAGGAGTGCAGCCTTGGCCTGTACCGTGGGTCTTGCGTCCTCCGGGAGGTCAAATCTAGCAGCTTCAACAATGGATATTCGTGTTGGCACGGTCGACAAGTTTCAGGGTCAGGAGGCCCCGGTTTGCTTGGTCTCGATGACAGCATCTTCAGCTGAAGAAACATCGCGCGGTATGGAGTTTCTGTTCTCTCTCAATCGCATCAACGTGGCTGTGTCACGGGCAAAATGCCTTGCGTTGGTGTTTGGCGCGCCAAGATTGCGTGAAGCAAAATGTACGACGGTCGAACAGATGCGGCTGGTCAATACACTTTGCGCGCTGCCAGATGCTAACAGCCCCAAATATGGCGAATTGAATCGGCGAGGTGCTTTTAATGGTTAACGACAAAATACTGGCGCAGTTCCTGCAAAAGCCACCAGACGCGCGAAAAAAAATGTGGTTTGGTGCCATGAAAATATCGCAAACCGGCAAGGAAGAATATGCGCAAGAAGCCGCCAGAATGCTTGACCAATACGAAGCAATCGAATTGGCTGGCAAGAGGCCAGAAGCCTCAGAACTTGTCGGTGCTTTGATGTTTGAACCGCACGGTCACGGCTTTGTTTCGTTTGGTTATGCGGAAGGAGAAATGGTGGCGTCCATTCGTAAGACTGAACAGCACCGGCACGAGGGTAACCGAGTCTATCAGGTAAATGTACTGGGGCGGACAATGCCAGAAACCTGCCGCTCGATCGAAGAAGCTCGTGAGCTTGGCGCGTTCGAGTATGACAAACAATCCGGAGATGCTTCGTGATCCGCTTTATTCATACTTCGGACCTTCATTTGGGTAGCCGTTTTGGTAATTTGCCCGAAGAAGTTCGCGGACGTCTTGTCGATGCCAGACATCAAATTCTCGACCGTCTTGTCCAGGCAGCATGCGATCATGACGCGGCCCATATTCTTGTGGCTGGCGATGTTTTTGATACTGAAAC
>DQCL01000253.1 GCA_003533975.1 Octadecabacter sp.
CAAACGATCGCCAGCGGTGATCTACTGGCGGATCTTGTGGCCTCAACCAACGGTGGGATTGTCACTATGACGGAGGGGCTACCCTCGTTGCGTGATGTTCGCGCGGGGCGCATTGCTGTCGGGCGCGGTTGGATCGGGATTACACCTCGGGACGCTTACCGCACGGCAGATGTCAGTGTGACGCCGCTGCTACCTGCGTGGTTGGCACTGCTATTGGCGGCCCTGCTGGTGATTGGCGCGTGGCTGCGTGAAGGCCGGCGCTAAAGTGTTAGTTCAGCGCGAAGGGTGTTGTCGCATCAGCCCAACCATCGACATGATCTGACGTGCGCACAAAGACCGTATCTACACCTTCAGGAACCGCGATCTGGCTTGAACGTGTAAAGGGCTGTTCTTCCACATGAGGGTGCGCGAGGACGCGCGTGCCAAGAATCGTTCCGTCAGCCAATTCAATACGCCAGCCATCCGCGTAGTGATCCCATCCCGTGTCGGGGTGGGACAGGGTCACGTCGAAACGGCCATTGGTATAGGTCACCGATTCAACAACTGCGGTGTCTGCGAACGCGGGGGTGGCTGTGAGCAACAGGAGTGTCAAATACTTCATAGGCACAAGCTACAGAACAACTCAGCCATTCCAAATCACGCTTTGGTGTCGGGAATATCGTTTAGGATAACTTCACGCGGTAACGATGCAAATTCGCGAGACCAGACAAGAAATCCAACACCCAGACATGCCGCGAGAAGCGCCCATGTACCTGCGATCCACGCAACTGCACCCAAGGCAAAATACATTGACCGTAACCCGCGATTAAAATTCATCGCAGCACGGATGTTCAGCTCTGCCGCTTTGCGCGCCAAGGGGACGGCCTGTGCGTCGGCAGGGTCATTTGGGACCGCGCCCATCATAACCGAGCAATAGCCGAACACGCGGTTGGCCCAGACAAATTTTAGGAACGCATTGCCCAACAGGACGAGTACCAAAATCAATTTCGTTTGAAGCTCCATTGCGGGGGTTTCCAAGTGGCCGATCTGCATTGTCACGTTTTGCAGCGGGTCAACATTGCCGATCAATGCCAGCAGACCGCCTATGGCCAACAAGGAGGTCGACGCGAAAAAGGACGTGCCTTGACGCAGGCTCATCATCATTTGAGCGTCAAATACTCTGGGTTCACGCGTGACCATGACCATCATCCATTTGCGCCGGTATTCAGACATCAGAACGGTCACGCTGGGGTGTTTTGCGGACGGATGTTCAATCCACCAGCTGATGCCCTGCCAAACGCCCAGAAAAACCAATACGGCGGCGACATCTAGCCCGCGCAGGCCAAGCAAATTTGCGATAGTTTCCATGTGCGGACACTAGCGAGCTTTAACGCCATAGACACGCCGCAAAATTGGTTATATTTATTTACCAATTAAAGGATACTGCCGATGCAAATGCCGACCCCGAACCAAAGCGTGCTGTCACGTAAGGCAAAAATTGTCGAACGACTTCAAGGCGTTCTGCCTGATGGGGCTGTCATTCATACGGAATCCGAAGTTCGCGCATATGAGTGTGACGCCCTGACCGCTTACAAATGCCCACCCCTTTGTGCGGTGCTTCCAACGTCTACCGAAGAAGTCGCCGCAGTGTTGAAAGCATGCCACGAGATGGGTGTCCCTGTCGTGCCACGCGGTTCTGGCACGTCATTGGCGGGCGGCGCATTGCCCACAGCAGACTGCGTGATTTTGGGCGTGGCGCGACTGAACGGCGTGTTAGAAACCAACTACGAGGACCGCTATATCCGCGTCCAATCCGGCCGCACAAACCTAAGCGTCACAGGCGCGGTTGAAGCGATGGATTTCTTTTACGCGCCCGACCCGTCCAGCCAGCTGGCTTGCGCCATTGCAGGCAACATCGCAATGAATTCCGGCGGGGCGCATTGTTTGAAATACGGTGTCACGACGAACAACTTAATGGGCGTGAAAATGGTGCTGATGGATGGCACTATTACCGAAATTGGCGGCGCACATCTGGATGCTGCGGGCCTCGACCTGCTGGGTCTGATTTGCGGGTCTGAGGGGCAACTCGGTGTCGTGACAGAGGCCACGTTACGCATTTTACGCAAGCCTGAAGGCGCGCGGCCAGTACTGATGGCATTTAATGACAATGAGGTCGCTGGAGCCTGCGTTGCCGACATCATCAAGGCAGGCGTTCTGCCAGTTGCGATCGAATTCATGGACCGTTTATGCATTGAGACAACGGAGAACTACGCCAAAGCGGGGTATCCGGATTGCGAAGCGCTGTTAATCGTCGAAGTCGAAGGTGCACCTGAGGAAATCGACGAACAATTGTCACTCATCAATGACATTGCCCGAAAACATGACCCTGTAGAGCTGCGCGAGGCAAAGGACGCAGATGAAGCCGCGCGTATTTGGTTGGGGCGCAAATCCGCGTTTGGTGCTATTGGGCAGATCAGTGACTACATGTGTTTAGATGGAACAATCCCCGTCTCGTCCCTGCCGATGGTGCTGCGCCGCATTGGGGAATTGTCTGACGAGTATGGTTTGAAAGTTGGCAACGTTTTCCACGCTGGTGACGGTAATATGCATCCGCTGATTTGCTATGATGCCAACAAACCTGGTGATCTCGAACTCTGCGAAGCGATGGGTGCCGAAATCCTGAAATTATGTGTCGACGCCGGTGGGTGTTTGACCGGTGAACATGGTGTCGGAATTGAAAAGCGGGACCTGATGACCCACCAATTTGCACAACAAGACTTGGGTATTCAGATGGCTGTAAAGGACGTGTTTGATCCCGAATGGCTGTTAAACCCTGCGAAGGTGTTTCCGCTCGACAGCAGTGCATCGCGGCGAACTGCGGCACAATAGGTTGGTGTTGAGGGGGCCAGCCCCCGCTTCGCTCCCCCGAGGTTTAGTGAACAAAAGAAGCTGAAGATGACCATAAAGACAGAACAAGAACTGGCAGAGGCCGTAAGGGGCGCAACGGGGCCGCTCCATATTCGTGGCGGAGGTACGCGCGACATTGGCAACCCTGTGATTGGAGAGGCGCTGCACACGGCTGGGTTAAGCGGGATCACGCTTTATGAACCGGGTGCGTTGACGATTGTCGCGCAGGCAGGGACGCCTGTGGCCGATATTGAAGCGGCTTTGGAGGCGGAGGATCAACGATTGGCGTTTGAACCAATGGATCACCGCACGTTGTTGGGCAGCACCGGCACGCCGACGATTGGCGGCATTGTTGCGAGCAACGCCAGCGGGCCGCGCCGTATTTCCGTTGGCGCGTGCCGTGACCATCTGCTTGGCGTGCGGTTTGTGGACGGGGCTGGCACCATCATCAAGAACGGCGGGCGCGTGATGAAGAACGTGACCGGTTACGACTTGGTGAAGCTTATGGCGGGGTCGTACGGCACGTTAGGTGTGCTCAGCGAGGTGGCGCTAAAGGTGCTGCCCAAACCGGAAACAAGTGCGACACTGGTCCTGCAAGGTCTATCGTTGCCAGACAGTATCGCTGCGATGTCAGCAGCACTCGGGTCTCCATTTGAAGTGACCGGAGCGGCGCAGGCTGGCGATGATACCTATTTACGCATTGAAGGGTTTGAAGCATCGGTGAGCTATCGTTTGGGTCAGCTGCAAACGCTGTTGGGGCATTTTGGGGAAACCTCCCCTTTGCACCACGATGACAGCACGGCGCGTTGGCACGAGCTCACGTCAGTGGCACAGTTTGCAGATGCGCCAGTTGTCTGGCGGGTCGCTATCAAGCCAAGCGACGCGCCCAAATTTGTTGATTGTCTAACCCAAACGGTCGGGTTTGAGGTGTCGTTTGATTGGGGTGGCGGGTTGCTTTGGATTGCGGCGCGCGAGCCACATCTAGAGGACGCAGCCAGATGCCATGAGGACGAAGGCCGCCGCAGTGACCCGAGCGCTGGGGCCGAGGTTATTCACACCAACTTGCAGCACAATGCAGGGCTGATCGGTGGCCATGCGACGCTGATAAAAGCGCCACAATCGGTGCGATCGGCTGTCCCCGCATTCCAACCCGAGAACCCGACAGTTACCGCCCTGTCCCAAGGGCTGCGCAACAAATTCGATCCACGCGGCATATTAAACGCGGGGCTGATGGGATGAACGGGCTTGGTTTGGGCGTGATTATTACCTTCCTGTTCTTGCTTATCAACACGAGTGGAGCCTGATATGCAGACCACCTTTACCGAAGACCAACTTAAAGACGCGGGCACAGCACGGGCCAACGAGATTTTGCGCACCTGTGTGCATTGCGGGTTTTGCACGGCAACTTGCCCGACCTATCAGGTGTTGGGCGATGAATTGGAC
Source organism: Octadecabacter sp. (assembly GCA_003533975.1). Classification (GTDB taxonomy): domain Bacteria; phylum Pseudomonadota; class Alphaproteobacteria; order Rhodobacterales; family Rhodobacteraceae; genus Octadecabacter. The sequence goes on from DQCL01000253.1 coordinate 4,330, forward strand.
AGCCCACGCGGGCGCATTTACCTGATCAAGGACATGCTGGAAAACGAGCGTGTGCCGGACGAGAAAACCGTCAAACACATTGACCGCTGCCTGTCCTGCCTCGCCTGTATGACGACCTGCCCCAGTGGCGTGCATTATATGCATCTGGTCGATCACGCTCGTGAATATATTGAAAACACCTATAAACGGCCGCTGTCTGACCGTGCGTTGCGTTGGGTATTGGCGCGTATCTTACCCTACCCCATGCGGTTTCGCGTAGCCCTGTTGGGGGCCAAGATTGGACGGCCGTTTGCGCGACTGATGCCGGATGCACGGTTGCGTGCGATGCTAGAGATGGCACCGAAGGTTATCCCGCCCGTATCGCGTAATGATGACCCGCAGACCTTCCCTGCACAAAACAAGAAGATGCGGGTGGCGCTGATGACGGGCTGTGCGCAAAGGGCGCTGAACACCGATATCAATGATGCCACAATCCGCCTGCTGACACGGCTTGGTGCCGAAGTGGTCATCCCAGAAGGCCAAGGGTGTTGCGGGGCGCTGACCCATCACATGGGCAAGACCTCTGAAAGCCACGCGACGGCGGCCAAAAACATCAAGGCGTGGCGCGCCGAGATGCAAAGTGGCGGCTTGGATGCGATTGTTATCAATACGTCTGGCTGTGGGACGACGGTGAAAGACTACGGCCATATGTTCCGTGAAACAGACCTTGCGGCGGATGCTGCAGCGGTGGCTGATATCGCGATGGA
>DQCL01000149.1:0-7920 GCA_003533975.1 Octadecabacter sp.
CTTGATCTCCTTGTCGATCGCCTTGAGGTCCTCCTCGCTTGCGTGGTTGCCCTCCAGCAAGAGGGTGCGCACGGCCTCGATCGGGTCGCGCTCGTCGCGCATCTTCTGGACTTCTTCGCGGGTGCGGTATTTCGCGGGGTCCGACATCGAGTGGCCGCGGTAGCGGTAGGTTTTGATCTCGAGGATATAGGGGCCGTCCTTGCGGGCGTGTGCCACGGCCTTCTGGCCAGCTTCCTTCACAGCCAGCACGTCCATGCCGTCGACCGCCTCGCCCGGAATGCCAAAGGCCTTGCCGCGCTCCCAGATTTCGGCGCTAGAGGTCGAGCGCTGCTGCGAGGTGCCCATGGCGTATTGGTTGTTTTCGATCACAAAGATAACCGGCAGATCCCAAAGGGCGGCCATGTTGAACGTCTCATAGATCTGGCCTTGGTTGGCAGCACCGTCCCCAAAGTAGGCAAACGTTACGTTGTCATTGCCCTTATACTTGTCAGAAAACGCAAGGCCCGCGCCGAGCGGAACCTGAGCGCCAACAATGCCGTGGCCGCCGTAGAAATGCTTTTCAGCAGAAAACATGTGCATCGAGCCACCCTTACCGGCGGAATAGCCACCGCTCCGGCCCGTCAGTTCTGCCATCACGCCTTTAGGGTCCATGCCGCAGGCCAACATATGGCCGTGGTCACGGTAGGATGTGATGCGTTTATCGCCTTCTTTTGTTGCGGCCTCTAAGCCGACAACAACGGCCTCTTGGCCGATATAAAGGTGACAGAAGCCGCCGATGAGACCCATGCCATACAACTGGCCAGCCTTTTCTTCGAATCGACGAATGAGAAGCATTTCACGGTAATACCCGAGCAATTCTTCTGCAGAAACGTTTGGTTTCTTTGATGTTTTCTTGGCGGCCATAGGTCCTCCCTAGGGGTGGCGAGAATATAGTTTAGCATTAAACTACTTCTTACAGTGGTAAACTGGAAAAATCGACAGAGATATTGACGCAAGGGCAGGAATGGGGTGATTTCCTGACTTGCACTGAGCGCATAGGAGAGGCAAGTTGCTGAAATGAAGTGGAAAATTCGACAGGAACAGGATGGCGACGAAACGCCAATTGCTGACGTGACCCGCGCGGCGTTTGCGGGGAAAGCCTATGCTGACGGCAATGAAGACGAACTGCCCGCGAAATTGCGCGACGCAGGGGCCTTGGTTTTGTCCTTGGTTGCGGTGGCGGGCAAAAAAATTATCGGCCATGTCGCGCTGTCACCCGCGAAGGTTGGGGATGCAAAGTGGCTCACCATCGGGCCGGTTTCTGTTGGCCCTGATCATCAGGGCAAGGGCATCGGATCAGCGCTGGTGAACCATGCGGTCGCCGTGGCGCAGGCCTACGGGCGTGGTGGCGTGGTGCTAACAGGTGATCCGGCGTTTTACGGTCGCTTGGGGTTTGTACACTCTGACGCGCTGACGCATCAGGGCAAACCGTCGCGTCACCTTCAAGCTATCGCCTTTGACGGTGAGGCCACAGGCGACGTGGAATTTCATCCGGTGTTTAACGAATAACGATCTCGTCGGCGCGCACCATGCCCAGCATGTCGCGGGCTTGTTCGTCTAGAAGGTCCAGATCAAGGTAAGTGTCAGACAGGCGGCGCGTCAGGTTTTCCATCCGGTCAACTTCAGCCTGCAAGACGGCAAGTTCAGCGGTGAGCGCGCGGTTCTCGGCATCAATCTCGGCGCGTTTGAAAACGCCAAAGTCGCCCTGCACAGCTGCAAAGGTGAAATAGAGGCCAAGCATCAATGCGCCCGCGAAGTAAAGAAGAACGCCCAAAGGCGCGCGTTTTGCTCTGTTCATGTGTCTGCCTCACGTTACGGTTTCTGACGAACCGCTTTGAAAGAGAATCGCACATCTGATTCGCAAAGGGAATCCCCTTTATGTGGGGGATTCACCTGTAAATTTGCGTATATGCGGATTTTCAGAAGGAAATGGGCAGAAACGCGCCTTAGGCGACGGAAGCCGCAAAGATGCTGTCGATCGTACGGGCTAGCGTGGTTTCGAAGGCGCTGTCAGATTGAGTTGCCGTTAAACCTTCGGTCAACGCACGGCTAAAGCTGGCGATGATGGATGGGTTTTGTGACAGGCGTTCGTTGGCCTCATCGCGGGAATAACCACCGGACAATGCCACGACTTTCAGGCATGCAGGGTGGTCCGCGACGGCTTTGTAGTGTCCGGCAACCTCGGGGAGGGACAGCTTTAGCATGACTTGCTCGCCCTCAGGCAGCGCATCGAGGTGGCGCAGTAGAGCGTCCCGCAGCATGTCTTCAGCTTCGGCTTTATCAGCGATTGTGATGTTAATCTCTGGCTCCAAAATCGGCATCAAACCGTGGCTTTTCACCTGTGCTCCGAGTTCAAACTGCTGGGCAACGATTGCTTCAACTCCGGTTGCGGATGCGGCGTTAATCACCGAGCGTTCTTTGGTGCCATAGACGCCATGCGCAACAGCACGTTCCAGCAGGTTGTCGAGGTTTGGGATCGCCTTGAGGAGCTGAACACCGTCGGCTTCATCTTCCAGACCTTTGTCGATCTTCAGGAACGGCACAACACCGTTATCTTCCCAAAGCGCGGCCGCAGATGGTTTGCCGCCAATCTCGCGTTCCATCGTCATCTCAAACAGGATCGCGCCGATAACCTTTTCACCGCTAAAGCTGGGCGCGTTGACGATGCGGGCGCGCATCTCATGGATGAGGTCAAACATTTGGTCGTCGTTTGTGTAGGCATCCTCAGAAACCCCGTAAGCCTTAAGCGCCTTCGGGGTTGAACCGCCCGATTGATCCAATGCTGCGATGAAGCCTTGGCCGTTGCGGATTTGGTCGGTCATTGCGCTGTTCATCGAAGGCATCCTTAAGTTTGGGTTTCCCAAGCCTTACGGGACGCGCGCGGGCACGACAATTCTGGTTACGCTAACAGGAATGCAGATAGTCGATTAACCGCCCAATGCCGCAACACCGGGAAGGGTTTTGCCCTCCATCCATTCAAGGAAGGCCCCGCCAGCCGTCGAGATATAGGTGAAATCATCTGCAGCATCCGCGAGGTTCAGCGCCGCAACCGTGTCTCCGCCACCTGCAACCGTGATAAGCTTGCCGGCTTTTGTAAGGTCAGCGGCAGCCTTTGCTGCGGCGAATGTGGCTGTGTGGAACGGTTCGATTTCGAACGCACCAAGCGGGCCGTTCCAGATCACGGTCTTGGCGGTTTCAAACAGGGCTTTGATCTGGCCAACAGACTTTGGCCCTGCATCAAGGATCATCTTGTCGGTAGGGCAGGCGTCTGCGGCGACTGTTTCATTTGCGGCACCGGCTTTGAATTCAGCTGCAACGACAACGTCGCTTGGCAATAGCAATGTACAGCCCGCAGCTTCGGCCTTGGCCATGATGTCACGCGCTGTATCAGCAAGGTCGTGCTCGCACAGGGATTTGCCCACATCGACGCCTTGTGCCGCAAGGAAGGTGTTTGCCATGCCACCGCCAATAACGATCGCATCAACTTTGGAAATCAGGTTGCCCAAAAGGTCGAGCTTGGTGGATACTTTTGCGCCCCCCACAACAGCCACCACAGGGCGCTGTGGCGCGCCAAGCGCCTTTTCAAGCGCGCCGAGTTCTTCGGCCATCAGGCGGCCCGCGCAGTTGGGCAGCAGTTTGGCGACACCTTCGGTCGAGGCATGGGCGCGGTGCGCGGCGGAAAACGCATCGTTGCAGTAAATGTCACCCAAGGACGCGAGGAAGCTGGCCATTTTTGGATCATTGGCTTCTTCCATTGCAGAAAAACGGGTGTTTTCAATCAGGATCACAGACCCAGTAGGGGCCGCATCGATGGCCGCGCGATCAGGGCGTTCGATGAAGGTAACAGCATGGCCCAAAACCTTTTCCAATGTCGGCACGGTCGCTTTTAAAGACATCTCAGGCACGAACTGCCCTTTGGGGCGGCCAAAGTGGGCCAGCATCACAGGCTTACCACCTGCAGCCAGAATATCGATGATTGTCGGCTTGATACGCTCGATCCGCGTGGCATCGGTCACTTTACCGTTCTCAACGGGGACATTGATGTCCACCCGCGTCAGCACGACTTTGCCATTCAGGTTCATGTCGTCGAGTGTATTCCAGCCCATGATCGTCTCCTTATGTTGCCCTGTTGATGGGCAATCCCGCTTATGGGGTCAACCGCGTCTTGGAATCCTGTGTTTTGCACACTAGATATCGCGCAACGCATTTAGTGAAGGAGCCGACAGATGGCTGATATCAAAGACCCAGAAAATACGATCCTGATGGAATTGACAGGTGGCACAGTGCAGATTGATCTGCTGCCAGACGTAGCACCAAAGCACGTTGAGCGCATGAAAGAGCTTGTCCGCTCCGGTGCATATGACAACGTTGCATTCCACCGCGTGATTGATGGCTTCATGGCGCAAACAGGCGATGTGGCCAACGGCAACATGGAAAACGATTTCAATATCGGTCGCGCTGGCACAGGTGGCTCTGATATGCCGGACCTTCCGGCTGAATTTTCAAAGATCCCGCACGCGCGTGGATCTATCGGCGCGGCACGCTCTGCGAGCCCGAACTCTGCCAACAGCCAGTTCTTCATTAACTTCAGCGACAATGACTTCCTGAACGGTCAATACACCGTTTACGGCATGGTTTCTTCCGGAATGGAGCACGTCGATGCGATCACACGTGGTGAACCGCCTATGAACCCTGACCGTATGATCTCAATGAAAGTGGCTGCGGATGCTTAAGTCAGCAACACTCATTGCGACGCTCCTTGCGGGCGCTGCCTCTGCCAACGGCATTGAGATTGTGACTGAAGGTGAGGCAAACGGCACTGTTGTCATCGACCTGTTCGAAGACATCGCACCGATGCACGCAGCACAAATCAGCGCGTTGGCGGCGGATGGAGCCTATGATGGCGTGGTCTTTCACCGCGTGATCGACGGTTTCATGGCACAAACGGGTGATGTGGAATTCGGCAAGGTCGGCATGGACATGCGCCGCGCGGGAACGGGTGGCTCTGAGCTGCCTGACATCGCGCTGGAAGCCACGACTGAGCGTTCTTTCACACGCGGCATGGTTGGTATGGCACGTTCGCAGAACCCAAATTCCGCGAATAGCCAGTTCTTTATCATGTTCCAAGACGGCGCGTTTCTTGACGGGCAATACACCATCGTTGGTGAAGTTGTATCCGGTATGGATGTGGTTGATGCGATCAAACTTGGCGCTGGCGCTAACGGTGCCGTTATCGGCGCACCAGACGTGATGACGGACGTCAATGTAGTCGAGCTGCCCTAACACGGGGCGATCACAATACAGTTGGGGGGCTATGCAGCGATGCATGGCCCCTTTTACGTTAGGGGTCTGAATAGGAGACCCCCATGTTACGTATCGCTGCCATTCTGACGTTCATTGCCAACACCGCCGCTGCCGACCCGAATTTTTGGAAATTCGAATGGCCGAACACCGATTTTGAAACCACCAGCGTTGAGAACTGGGTTGAAATTCTTTCTGGCGGCCCGCCGCGCGATGGTATTCCTGCACTTGATGATCCGACGTTCATTGAGGTGTCTGACGAAAGCCGCATCGAAGGTCGCGAGCCGGTTATCACATTGGAATTGCAGGGCGAAACACCACGCGCCTATCCGATCCGCTATTTGATGTGGCACGAGATCGTGAACGATGAGGTGGACGGACGCCCGATTGCGGTGACGTTCTGCCCGCTGTGTAATTCCGGCATCACGTTTGATCGTCGCGTTGGGGGGCAGGTCTTGACGTTCGGCGTGTCAGGCAAGCTGCGTAATTCGGATATGATCATGTTTGACCGCGAAACCGAAAGCTGGTGGCAGCAAGCGATTGGTGAGGGGATCGTTGGTGAAATGACAGGGGTTGAGCTGCAAACCCTGCCAAGCTGGATGGAAAGCTGGGCCGAGTTTAGCACGCGTAATCCTGACGGCTTGGTGATGGATCAACCCAACCAACGCCGCGACTACGGCGCAAACCCTTACGTGCAATACGACAGTTCGCACCGCCCGTTTTTGTATTCAGGTGAAGTGCCGCCACACGGGATTGAGCCGCTTGCCCGCGTGGTGCGTGTCGGCGATGTCGCATGGCCGATGACGCGGATCACGCAGGAAGGCGTGATTGAAGAGAGCGGCGTGGTTCTTAGCTGGACCGCGGGGCAAGCCTCGGCGCTGGACACACGCAACATTGGGCAGGGGCGAGACGTGGGCACGGTGCGCGTGCGCAACCAAGCAGGTCATGATTTAGCCCACGATGTGATGTTCGCCTTTGCGTTTCACGCCTTCTGGCCGGATGGCGCTTGGATGCTGGCGGAGTAAAAGTGAGTATTTTTGAGCCAAAGAAAGATTAGGTTCCGCAGAATGTTTGGTGGACTTTCTCCGCTTCTTCAGGGGGGTGCACGTAGGCTTCATTCTTCGTGAAAGGTGTTTTTACGGCGTCGAGCATTTCATAAAAAGGGTCGAAATCGCTATTCGTTGCGGCTTGGATCGCGTGCTCAATCTTGTGGGTGCGCGGGATGATTGCAGGGTTGGTCGTGCGCCACAAAGCGTCGTCAGGATTAGAGGCGCGCCAGCGCGTGTGCCAGTCAGGATAGAGCGTTTCAGTTTTGTCCAAAGCATTGAACGTATTGGTGAAATCCGCACCGATTTCGGACATGAGCGCTAGCAAGTCTTTTGCAAGCAAGGCCGTTTTCGATGATGGCGAGAGGCCGAGTTTTGGGGCGAAAGCTTTGGCCCATTCTTCCTCAAACAAAGCTGGAAAGCGGTCAAGAATGGTTGTGAAATCTGCAATCGCTTTGTCGGTATCGGGCAGGACTTGCACCAAAGAGGTCGCGAGTTGCGTCAAATTCCAATGGGTTATCGGGCCTTGATTTGAGTAGGCGTAGCGCCCTTGGCGATCAATTGAGCTGAACACAGTGTCGGGATGATAGGTATCCATGAACGCACAGGGGCCGTAGTCGATGGTTTCGCCCGCAATTTGTACGTTGTCCGTGTTCATCACCCCGTGGATGAAGCCAACGGACATCCACTTGGCCACCAAGGTTGCTTGTTTTTGCATCACCATTTCAAACAGTTGCAACGGATCAGTGGCGTCTGGATAGTGGCGCTGGATCGTGTAATCGGTGAGTAGATGCAATGCCTCGACATCGCGTTGTGCCGCGAAATACTGGAATGTGCCGACGCGGATATGTGAGGCCGCGACGCGGGTAAGGACGGCACCGGGCAAGCGCCCCTGTTCCCGCAAGACCGGATCACCCGTCAGGACAGCCGCGAGCGCCTTTGTTGTCGGGATATCGAGGGCCTGCATTGCGCAGCTCATCAGGTATTCCCGCAGAACAGGGCCGACCCACGCGCGCCCGTCACCGTTGCGTGAATACGGCGTAGGGCCGGAGCCCTTGAGCTGGATATCAACGCGGCCGTTTGGCCCGTCTACCTCGCCTAGATGCAGTGCGCGACCATCCCCAAGACGTGGTGAAAAGCCACCAAACTGATGCCCTGCGTAGACCTGTGCAAACGGGGTTGTGTTATCTGGCGTGAGGTTGCCAGAAAATATGTGCGCAGCGTCGCGGTCCGACATGCCCGCGATATCCAGCCCCAGCTCAGCGGCGAGGTCGCGGTTGAATGCGATGAGTTGCGGAGCGCTCGCAGGGGCTGCAGTCACTTTGGAATAGAAACGATCAGGAAGGGTCAGGTAGGTCGTATCAAAGGGGATCGTTAGGGACATGTGGGGCCTTTCGATGCGACAGTTACAGAGCCATAGGCCTGATATGGGTCAGAGTACCCGTGTCATCAAGCTGTAGCGATCACGTAACTTGAAATGCGCGCGCGAATACAGGCGTTGGGTGGCTTCGTCTTCGCGGTCCACTTCAAGATG
>DQCL01000149.1:8084-8422 GCA_003533975.1 Octadecabacter sp.
ACAGCCCCTAAAGGAGAGCCCTGCAATAGAGGCATTAAGGCCGCCTCGCGCTGCTCGTCGGTGCGCACGATCCCGTATTCGCTGTGGAAGGCCGCAATGAGGGGCAACAGGCGCGGGGCATCTTCAGGCGAGGCGAGGTGAATAGCTGTTGTCATATGCGCGGCTTTCAGGCTGGGTGTGTCGCTTCATAGCGTTTGAGCGGTGCAATGGACAGACAGATTGCACGGCATAAAGCGCCCAGTTTGGCACCTGTCGTAACGCGAATGGGTGTCGGTTTGTACCAATGGAAATGGCGTAAAGGCGTAAAATATTAGGTCAACGCGGCAAAGACTTCGAGA
>DQCL01000351.1 GCA_003533975.1 Octadecabacter sp.
CCTATCGCCCGATCAGAAAGCCGAGGTGATCCGCATGCGCGACATCGAGCGCCGCTCGTTGCGTGAGATTGCCAGCTTGTTCAAGGTCAGTGTGCAGACCGTGCGCCGCGCATAATGAACCACAACAAGGTTTTGTGACAACCAAACCCTTGAAAACACACATCCCCAACAGCTGTTGCAAAACCGAACGGTTTTGCAACGTGCAATCAGTGATTGCGCCCAAGTGATGCGTAGGGTGTAATCGTGAAGGGATTCGAGCAAGGTCAAATAACGAATGAAAAATTTTATATTACAAGCAGTTACGCCTGAAAATCACATAGAAGCAGTAAGCAACCTGCTGACCGACGATACGCCGACACGTGTCATTATTAGTACAGCATTCATGAGCGAGTCCGGCTTGTCCTCTATCGAAGAGGCGATGCAAAAAGTGGCCGACAAGACCGAAATGTACGTTGGAATTCGAAATGGAATAACAACAGCACAGGCGCTTGAAAAAGCATTGGCTATCGGATGTAAGCTCTATGCCGTTGATACTGGATCGCGCACGCGGATTTTTCATCCAAAAATGTATTTCAGCGTCGGGAAGGACGCAGGGCAGATCATCATAGGAAGTGCTAATCTAACTCTCGGTGGTTTGAACTCGAATATCGAGGCAAGCCTTTTTGAAGCACTCGATTTGGCGGATTCAAAAGATGCAGGCTTGGTCGAACAAATCACAGAACGTTTTGATGCGATGCTTTCTGACTATCCAAAACATGTTTTTGAGGTCACCAGTCAAGCACAAATCGATGACCTTCTGGTTGCTGGCCGAGTGATTGATGAAGGGGACATTACACGACCTTCAGCTGTAGGAGCGTCTAAAGATCGAGATCGCGATGATATTCCCACAATGGCATTCCGAACAAAGCTGTTGCGGAGAGCCGTGGCAAGGAAGGCCAAGGCAGCAAAGCCCCCTGCCCCGAAAACGGACAGCGGGAAACCCATCAAGGTTAGCTCTGGCGGTTTGGAATTTGTTTGGGAAAGTTCACCACTTACCCGACGCGATCTTGATATTCCCATAGCAAAGGGCACGCACGCAACAGGATCGATGCTTTGGAAGAAGGGGAATAGCGAGATCGATCAGCAAACCTACTTCCGCAGCGACGTTTTTGACAAATTGGATTGGAGAGCCGACCCCAAGTTAGCTGGAAAAGAGTTGGCAGAGGCGACATTTCAAATTGTAATCCGAGGTGTTGACTACGGTTTGCATGAATTGACCGTGACAAACGATACTCGAACAGACACGGCGAGCTACAAACAACGCCAGCCCATGAGTGCAGTACGTTGGGGGGAAGCCCGCCCATTGATAGCGCGGGATGATTTGCTTGAGAGAAGCATGCGTCTGTATCGTGATCCGGATGACGAAGGTGTCTTTGTTATCGATATCGACTAGGCAACGTCAGTGGACACTCGCTGCCGTCTGTTGCGCAGTTTGTGCCAGCCACCCAGAACATCGGTTTGTTTGCTTTTTGAGAGGCCAAGCCCCCCCAGTATTTTTCTCGATTGCGCTTCTAAAACATCGTCCATGCTTGAATTGCGAATGGCGTGATCGAGTTGCTCGATTTCTGGCTCGGCGATGCTCAAGATGGGCATCAAAAGCCTTTCGATCTCGGATGGAACCAGCTCTAGTACGCCGCCGCCGTAGTGGCGTCCCTCAAGTTCCGCACTGAGGGCTGTTAGTGGATTGATGAATGAATAAACTAGCTGATCAGCCGCTCCTTCCAGTACGCGGATGCGATACGCGGTATCCGTGGTCAAGGCTTGGATACGGTTCAGGATCAGCCGAGGGGCATTGTGGGCGCGTTTGAGCATCCCTACTTCGGTCGAATAGACCGAGGGAACGGTGTACCAAGGTTTTCGAATTCTGCATTTATAGCGAGTATGAAGGCTCTCCCCTTCCCCGCGTCGAATGTACTTTCTTACCTTTGGATTCTGTTCGACGTCGTTGCCTTTGAGCCAGACGAAGTTGGTTGGGCTTCCTTTTACGGCGTTCGCAGCATGCTGCGCTTTGTCGTAAATGATTCCGGGGCAGTGTTCACTACGCCCAAACATCGGATGAGCCCATTTTGATAGATCAAACTCATCAACCGTTCGGTCATCTACAAGAAAAAACTTGTTGGCTCCTGTTACGATGCCAACATCAACCTTCGCTATCTCTTTGAATTTCCTAATTTTTGAGTGGTTTTCAAGGTCGTCAATAATATCTCGCGTGGATTTGTTGAGAATCGCTCGCGTCCATTTTCCCGCAACCGTCTTCCCGTTGATGGAGGTGCCGCCTTCAAAAATGCTAGCAGGATCGGAATTCAAGAAATTGCGGCCACGAACCGGATGAATTACCAACCCATCCCCCGCTTCGGATGGCTCGCTCTTCTTTTCGGCCATGAGGAGGACAGCCCCCTGAAGCGTTCCCTCAAACCAGAGCTCTTCTGGGTCAACGATCACAACTCGGCGGCATTGCAGCCCAAGATACGTGCGTAGTGATTGGGCATGCGCCACATGCAAAATTTCAGCAGGGACGACCATGGCGAGCCTGCCGCTAGGTCGGAGCATTTCAATGGATGCGAGGATGAATGGCACCCAAGCGTTTGTGTGTTTGGTGAATTTGCAGTCAAGTTCACCAAAAATACGTTCGGCACGATCCTGAAAAACTGAAGGAAGGTACTGATAACGAATGAAGGGCGGATTGCCTAAGACAGCGTCAAATTTCTCACTTTTGTCAGAAAGGCGCGATACCGCCCACCCAAGGAAGTCTTCATCCCGAACAGAAAGGTTTTCTAGGCCGCAGTCTTTTCCGGTTCTGAAGGCCTTCTTCGCTTCGACGGAGTCCAGCTCAAACCCAGTTACGCTTACATTCTGAAGCCGCTTTGCTGCTTCGATAAAGAAGGCACCATCCCCGCAGCTCGGTTCCAATACACGGGTGGGCTTGATGTCGTTGATCCAACGCACCAAGAATGCAGCGAGGTCGAGCGGGGTATAGTACCCCCCACGCAGCTTTTGCTCTGTCTGGTTTTCCTTGAAGTTCATTTAAAACCACCCTGTTCCTTCTTGTGTCCGCCATGGAACACACAAACCCACATTAGAGGGTTTGTTCATTTGCGGGTTATCCCCGCCTTGTCTTCAAGTTCTTTTGTGCGCTGTTCAATAAAGGCTTGAACCTCAGAGACCATCTTGCGCCCAGTAGCGCTGCAAGCTGTCTTGAAGCGAGTATGCATGCTTTCGGGAAGGTCTAGGCTCAGCCGTTTGGTTGCCTCAACCGGAACAGGCTTTGACTTTGCAGGTGAGCTTGTGTCGTGCCCTGCACCGCCTTGTTCAAAAGCTAGGATTTGATCATCCGTTAGCTGTTTGGGCTTCGGTGCCGCTGAAAATGTCTTCTTCGACATAGCGCTCGATCTCTTTCGTTAGTTGTTCGATTTCCTTTGCAGCGGCACTTCCTTCTGCCCACTCAAAGATTGATTTTCCCATTGTCAGGCTTTCCGCAAAGGCAACCCGCTGTTCAATGTCGCCAGCCAAAATAGGCATGCCTGCTTCCGCTGCCATGTTGCGAATGTCGCGTCCAATCACAGTGTTCCCTATTTTGCGGGAAACCACAAACCCACATTTGAGGGATGGCTTGAACTCCTGCGCCTCTCTCACTTGCTTAACCGTGAGGTCAGAAGCCCACGTTGAAAGGCCGGAAGGTTCAATGGGAAGGGCAACGAAATCGGAGGCAACGATACATGACCGCGCGATTTCTTCGGCGTGGGGCGGGCCATCAATTATGGTGTGCGTGTAGTCCGCCGCCAATTTCAAAGCATCCCTCGCCATGTTGGTGCGTGCCATGCTGACGACTTGAAATGGCGCATCTTCTCGAATGCTAGCCCAAGTTGACGCTGATCCCTGCTTGTCAGCATCAATCAGCAAAACCCGATGGCCGGATTTTGCGAGGTATGCGGCGACATTGACGGAAAGGGTTGTCTTGCCGACTCCGCCTTTTTGGTTGAGGAACGAAATAATCATGAGAGGACATTTCCACATTAGTGGTTATGAGTAAATGAACAAACCCACATTTTCTGGAATTGCACACAGCTTTTTGATTATTGGCGAGCGGGGGAGGCGTCCCTGCTATCTTTCGAGGTCAGGAAGTTGTGCGCCAAGCTCCTCAATCGTACCCGTTTCCAGCACCACGATTGTTTCTTTGACACCTTCCATGCGTGCCTTGCGCCCGATCTTGGATTTCTCCAACTCTGCCTGCGCTGCTTTGCGCCCCTGCTTGTCTTTCCAGCACCATGACAACGCAATTTCGGTCACTCGCTGGCCAGTCTTTTTGTAGGCAACGGTGAGCCGGAACGGTGCCCAAAGGTTCACTTCCTTTAGGGCAGGGGCAAGAGCGCGTTGTTTGAAGTTTCCGAATGCCTTGAGCTGTCCTACCTGCACGTCGAGGATTTCCCGAAATTCCTCAACGCTGTAGGTTTCGCCCATTTTGTGCCGCAGATTGATCCGGCGTGAAACATGCTCGTAGAGGGCAAGGGCGTACTTGCTGTTGAATGCAGCCATCACGGCAATTTCCAGCTTGCCGAAGCTGATGGAATCTTTCACGGCTTCGATCAGCCGCTTGTCAAAACTATAGGTCAGTTCTCCACGAGGGCGCATGGGATCGCCCATATTATTGCCACCAAGGAGCTGGAACCGCGTGATAGAGCCGTTCGGCATCTTACAACGAGCAACCGTCTTCATGAGCTTTTCAATGGTGTCTTCCACGCGCTCATTGCCGTTATGGTTCTGGCGCAGTTCGCCAAGATCAACCCGGAAATCCCTGTCTTCGTCTCGCATGTCAGGCCCGAACGCGTTGGCGATCAGAGCGTTCCAGCA
>DQCL01000268.1 GCA_003533975.1 Octadecabacter sp.
CCCATATCGCCTTCGAGCTCAGACTTGGGTGTCAGGGCCGCTACAGAGTCGACAACAACCATGGAAACAGCGCCAGACCGCACGAGTGTATCTACAATCTCAAGCGCTTGCTCACCCGTGTCAGGCTGCGAAATCAGCAGTTCATCAAGGTTAACACCAAGCTTCTTTGCATAGCCCGGGTCAAACGCATGTTCCGCGTCAACAAATGCACAAACGCCGCCCTTTTTCTGCTCTTCTGCGATGCAGTGCAGTGTCAGCGTTGTTTTACCCGATGATTCAGGACCATAAACTTCAATGATGCGGCCCTTCGGGATGCCCCCAATGCCAAGCGCGATATCCAACCCCAGAGAACCTGTTGAGGTGCTTTCAATCTCTTGCACGGCATTGCCGCCCAACGTCATGATAGAGCCTTTACCGAACTGACGTTCGATCTGTGCCAGCGCGGAGTCGAGCGCCTTTTGCTTGTCCGCTGATTTCTTGTCACTCATTTGTAAAAGCTCTGCCGTTGCCATGATTTCCATCCTTATTCCACGCCCCACTAGGGGGAGCAATTATTTGCTTCGTTCACCTCTTGTTCTCATCCTTATGAGATCAAAACGAGAACACATCAACTAAAATCGTTCACAACTGATCTTTCATACCAATTGGTTAAAGAGTAGTTTACGATAAACCGGAGAGTGGAGCCCCATATAAATGCTTGTTTTTGCTAAAGAAAAATTAGTCCTCATGGCTCTCCCCAAGACTGGAACGACAGCCATCGAAGAAGCACTGGCGCCACGCGCTGACATGGCTTTGCGCAATCCAGCGATTCTAAAACACACGCCCGCTTACCGATACGCGCGCTATCTAAAGCCTTATCTGGGCAAGTGCGGCCTCGAAGATCTGGAAGTGGTCTGCGCCGTTCGCCACCCGATCGGCTGGCTCGGGAGTTGGTATCGGTACCGCCAACGCCCTGCCGTAGACGGCAAACCCCAAAGCACCAAAAACGTCTCGTTTGATGATTTCGTGAGTGACTATGCCGAGGGCGACCCGACCAGCTGGTCCCACGTCGGTGATCCCAAAAAGTTTGTGCGCAACAATGATGGAGAAATGGCCGTCGATCACCTGTTCCAATACGAACAGTTGGATAAACTGGTCGCGTTTCTTGAAGAACGTTTGAACACTGATATCACGCTTGAGAAACGCAATGTCTCCCCGAGTGGGGACATGACGTTGAGCCATCAAACCGAAAATAAACTTATGCGCAAACGGCCTGAATTGTACTCAGACTGGGAAGCAGCGAGACGCAGTTAAGCGATTGTCCCCATTTGAGTGAATGCGCTGAAACGTTTGACTAAACACGGCAAACTCTATTACATATTCCTGAAACAGAATATGTAAGGAAGTGCCATGAATTTTTCGCGTCGAAAGCTGCTTTCAATTGGCACTGCTGGGCTTGCAGGATCACTGCTGCCATATACCCCCCTGATGGCGCAGACAAAAATCGGGGAGTTCACTCTGACGTCACTGTCCGACGGGTCATTGACGCTTCCTGCGTCTCTTGTTCTCGGCCCTATTCCCGAAGATGCCCGCGCGGGTGCAATTGCGGAATTTGGCCTTGGTGAGGTCTTAACACCCCCCTGTAACGTCACGCTTTTGCAAACCGGCGACCGCAATATCTTGTTTGATGTTGGTGCGGGTTCCGAATTCATGAGCAGCGCTGGTTTTCTACTGGATGCACTTGATGACATCGGGCTAGCGCCGGAAGAGATTACCGATATCGCCTTCACCCATGCGCACCCTGATCACCTTTGGGGTTTGGTCGATGACTTTGACGATCTTCTGTTCCCGAATGCGCGGTACATGATTGGTCAAACGGAATGGGACTACTGGACAAACCCTGAGACGGTGGACACCATTGATAAAGGTCGCACCACCTTTGCGGTTGGGGCTGCACGCCGCCTTTCACGCATTGAAGACAACATCACGTTCTTCAAGGACGGCGAAGAGGTCCTACCCGGCGTCGCCGCGCGTGCAACCTTTGGGCATACCCCTGGGCATATGGCATTTGAAGTGCGGCAAGGTGCAAACGCGATGATGATCCTTGGCGATAGCATCGGCAATGGGCACATTGCCTTGGCCCATCCGGATTGGAAGACAGGTTCGGACCAAAACATGGACATGGGTGCCGCGACCCGCAGGTCACTCCTTGATCAAATCACCCATGATCAGATCGCGGTTCTCGGGTTTCATCTTCCAGGCGATGGTGTCGGACACATTGAACGTGCGGGCGATGGATATCGTTTCAGTCCGGTCTAGGCCGCGACACTTAAGGGGCGGTCCAGCACAAGCTGTGTGCCCATCGCGCCAATCCACATACACCCAACCGCGACCCACGCGGTGAGCGAGAAGATCGCGCCGCCAGACATGCCTGCGCCCACAGCGCAGCCGCCAGCCAGCATGCTACCAAACCCCATCAAAAACGCGCCTACCAAGTAGCGCTCCATCGGGGTGTCTGGACCAAACCTTTGAATGCGCAATCCGGATGTCAAAGCTGCAGCGCTCGCCGCACCGATAAACACACCCGGAACGAGACCAAGGCCAAAGCCCAATGGCACCGCGGGTTCCGTAACCAATGCCATCAAAGTATCCGCCGAAGGCCCTGTGAACGTAACGGATGTGATTGCGACCACATCAAAAGACGCTTGTGCAATTTGGTAGGTGCCAACCCACCCCCCCGCAACCGCAAGCCCCACAATCACCGCCGCGCTATATTGCGAAACTGGAACCTGTTTACGTGACGCGAAGACCAATGCGCCCACGAAGCAGATACCTGCTAGGGCTGCAGCACCCGTTGAATTCAACCCGACAAGAGCCAGCATATCGCGTGCCGATCCACCTTGGATTGACCACAAGCCGGACAAATAGACCCGTGCCGGTGACAGGACCCCGCTGAGGGATGCTTGCGCCGCAATTGTCAGGACCAAACCAGTTACGAGCGCGCGTAGGTTTCCTGTGCCGGACAGCACCAATAAACGGCTTGCGCAACCGCGTGCCAACACCATGCCGACACCGAACATCAATCCGCCAATAATCGCCCCTGACAGGCTACCAACATTCGCGAGCTGGCGGGCATCTGCGACGCTCAACCATCCCATTGCGATGGAAAACTGCACCCCAAAAACCGCTGCACAGAACGCAATGAGCCATATGCTCAACCGGCTTCCGAACTGACCCTGTGCAACTTCAATCGTCGCCGCACGTAGACAAAACTTTGATTGATACGCCGCGGCGCCGAACACCAGCCCGACAATACCACCAAGCGCGAACAAAACCGCGCCTTCACCGTAGGTTTCCAAGAGGTTTTCCATGCCACCTACCCGCTATGAGTTGCTGGTTTAGTTACTGCGCTGCCATCGGAATACGTGCCAGCTCGCACTGGGACCAAAGAAGTTCCAAAGCATCAACGAGATGATCAATATCCGCTTGGCTATGCACCGGAGACGGTGTGATACGAAGACGTTCGGTTCCCCTAGGAACAGTTGGATAGTTGATCGGCTGGATATAAATACCGTGATCTTTCAACAAGATATCAGACAAATACTTACATTTAACCGGATCACCCACCATCACCGGAATGATGTGGCTGTCGTTGTCCGTGTGTGGAATTCCAACCGCATCCAGTCGTGCGCGAACCTGCGCAACACGTGCCTGATGTTGCGTCCGTTCTTCGCTACTATCTTTGAGGTGACGCACAGACGCCGCCGCACCTGCCGCAACAGCTGGTGGCAGCGCGGTCGTGAAGATGAAACCGCTCGCGAAGGAGCGGATAAAGTCGCACAATGCTGTTGATGCTGCGATGTAGCCGCCCATCACGCCGAATGCTTTGCCAAGCGTCCCTTCGATCACGGTCAGTCGATCCATGAGACCACGTTCCTCGGCGATACCGCCACCGCGCGGGCCGTAAAGACCAACAGCGTGAACTTCATCGAGGTAGGTCATCGCATTATACTTGTCAGCCAGATCGCAAATTTCTTCAATCGGACCAATGTCCCCATCCATCGAGTAGACAGATTCAAACGCGATCAACTTCGGGCGATCAAGCGGTTGCGCTTTAAGCAGTTCTTCAAGGTGCGCGACATCATTGTGGCGGAACCGCTGACATTCAGCCCGTGAATGGCGGATGCCTTCGATCATACTGGCGTGGTTCAGGGCGTCTGACAGCACCAAGCAATCAGGAATACGTGCAGCCAAAGTGCCAAGCGCGGCCCAGTTGGAAACGTAGCCTGACGTGAACAACAACGCCGCTTCTTTACCATGCAGGTCCGCTAATTCCCGTTCGAGAACAACGTGCTGGTGGGTCGTGCCCGAAATATTGCGCGTGCCGCCCGCTCCGGCGCCGACCGTATCAATGGCGTCGTGCATTGCGCTCAGAACATCTCCGTGCTGGCCCATCCCGAGGTAATCGTTAGAACACCAAATCGTCACGTCGCGCTTTTCTGCGCCGTCACGATTTAGCGCCTGCGGAAAGGACCCGCGTTTGCGTTGCAGATCAGCGAAAACGCGGTAGTTCCCGTCGTCGCGCAAGCGATCAAGTTCGCCGGTAAAAAAGTCAGTGTAGTTCATAGCGCGCGTTACTCTCCGAGGGCCTCTTGGACGATGTCGTCAAGAAGGCTCTGAACCTTTTGCATTTCGCCTTCAGGGTAGTTGCGATAGCCGATCATCACTTCGCCATCCCGTTCGGCGACGAAAACACCGTATGGGCAATACGCGATGTTCATCGGGTCCGCTTCCATCATTTCGCGTGACAAGCTTGCAGAACAAAACACAAAGATATCTGCCGCGGCAAACAGCTCAACGTCGCTACCGACGTCTTCGGCTGTCCGCGCCAGCATTTCGCCAGTGTGGCTAACATAATCAATGACTAACCCTTGCCCGACAATTGCGGTTTCAACCGAAAACGTCGCGTCATCAAAGGTGCCGTCAAAGGTGTAGACGGTTGATCCTTGCGCCGCAGAAATCGTTGCAATTGCACTCAAGCAAGCTGAAAGTAGAAATTGTTTCATGGTCATTCCTCCAAAGTTCAACTTTTTGTAACGCACTTGGGTGTGCTGGACCGTGATATAGATCAAAGCCCAGCACGATTGTTTTAGCCAAACATGTCGGCCGCGATGCCGTCATACCAACCGACAGATTCCTCAAACGTCGCTTGGCGCACGTCCGCGCTTTCGCCAACTTCGGAAATGAAGCCGTCAACCTTGGCGATCTTTTCATCAGTGGCTTCATAAGAAGCACCAACTTTAACACCGTCATTGGTGTTGATCAGTGACCAGCATGTGTTCGCGAAACGTGCCGGGAACACAGTGGAACCTGTCAACGCACCGCGTACAGCATTCGCACAAACCTTAGCCTGAGAGTTAGCTGAGAAGCCGGATTTCGGCATGTCGCCCTGCGCACAAGCATCGCCCAAGACGTGGATGTTTTCATCCATCTTGGAGGACAGATCGGCAGCATTTACTGGGGCCCAGTTGCCTTCCGTGATGCCTGCGATTTCTGCGATCTTACCTGCCTTCATTGCAGGGATAACGTTACAAACGTCAACGTTTGTGACCTCACCATCAATGCTCAGCGTCATGGCATTTGGATCAACTTCAACGTTGTCACCACCAAAGTCAGGGCCAATGCGTTCGATCATGCCAGCGTAGTGATCGTTCCAACCTGCTTCGAACAGACCTTGCTTAGAAAACTTTTCCTTCGGGTCCGCGATAAGGATCTTGGCCGTTGGGTTTGTTTCTTTCAGCATATGCGCAACCATGCTCACACGTTCGTATGGGCCAGGAGGGCAACGGAATGGGTTTGGCGGAGCCACCATTGCGTAAGTACCACCCTGCGGCATTGCCTCGATCTGGGCGCGCAGAAGTTCTGTTTGGGAACCCGCTTTGTAGGCGTGTGGCATTGCGTTCTGGGATGAGACGTCCCAACCAGCAACAGCGCCGTCAACAAAGTCGATACCTGGTGACAGGATCAGACGATCGTATGGGATTGAATGGCCGCCAGCTGTCGCAACTGTTTTGGAATCGCGATCTACACCAGTCGCCCAGTCATGTACGACGTTGATACCGTATTCTGCTGCCAACTTGCCATATGAATGGCCCAAGCTATCCATTGTGCGAAAGCCGCCCAGATAAAGGTTGGAGAAGAAACAGGTGTAATACGTGCGCGTTGGTTCGATCAGCGTGACGTCGATTTCGCCAGCAGAGTCCTTAGCGATGTAACGCGCAGCGGTTGCACCACCTGCGCCCCCGCCTACAATTACAACACGTGGTTTTGCATGGCCATCAGCTCGAACCAATAGTGGGGCGGCGAATGTACCCGCTGCAACTGCTGCGGTGCCAATAAAGGCGCGTCTATTCAGTTTCATTTCACTTTTCTCCCTTTTTGGTCCATCGATTATTCGATGTCTTCGAAAAACGCCGCAAGTGCCGCTATTTCCTCGTTTGATAGCCTCCCAGCCATCATTTGCATGACTGGATGCTGGCGAACCCCACCCTTGTAGGCATGCATGGCGATCACGAAATCTTCGCTCGGCCAATGAGTAATGCTTGGAATGCCGCTGGCTGCGCCACTGGTTTGGTGGCACGAAGTGCATTCGCCAGACAGGTATTCACCGTATGCAGGGTCCCCTATGATCGCGAGGATCTCTGGTGCAACCTCGTGGTCAACCGCAGCAGCGGTTGGGGCGGATTCCGGAATGTCTTGTGGATTGTCCGAAAAGAGCCGCAGATACGCCAGAACGTCGTCCCGGTCTTGCTGATCATCAAATCCGCGAAACGACATTCGCGTCTGAGACACCAGTGAACGTGGGTCCTTGATATAGGCATCAAGGGATTCATATGTCCAAGTTAAACCACCAGCCGCGGCGCGTTCCAAACCTTCGGAATAACGAAACCCTTCGGCCTGTCCCGCTGACCGGTCGAATATACCGTTGAGTTGTGGACCGACCCGATCAACCGCGCCGGCACCAATTTGATGACAGCTTGAACATTGACGGAACAGATCTTCCCCACGCTCAGCATCACCACCCACATCGGCATGCGCCACCGCTGCAAATGCAACGATGGCCACAGGCGAAATGATACGCTTCAAAGAACTCATTCAGCACCAATGCTATTAATGTAGGCAAGGACCGCTTCGATGTCGGCAGGATCAGACAGACCACGATAGGCCATCTTCGTCCCAGACATTGTCCCGCGTGGGTCTGTCAGGAACGCACCCAGCGCTTCGGTTGTCCAGACATCACCCGCTTCAGCGGCATCTTTGAAGGTATTGGAATACCGAAAACCATCAATGCTGCCGATTGTGCGGCCAATCAAACCGTTCAGTTGTGGACCCGTCCGGTCAGATGCGCCCTCGCCGACTTCGTGGCAAGACTGGCACTGACGGAAAACGCCTTTGCCCGCGTCAATCAAAGCGGGATCAGCCGCGGCTTCAACAACTTCAGCATCGCCAGCTGGTGCAGCTTCGGTTTCAACAGCAGCCTCATCAGTAGCGGCTTCTTCTTCCGCGCCCTCTTCTTCTGGTGTCACATCTACGACGGAAGCGTGCATTGTGATTTCGACATTGTCTTTACAGTCAGACATGCACGGCTCAGTGCGCCAGATAGAGTATTCTGTTTCAGCACGGTCATCGACCACGAAACCGTCAACGTTGGGCATCTCTACGTCAAAGAATGATTCATCGCTCAGCACGAAGTCATCATCAACGAGGTCGTTGGAGTACAAAATGTATGCCACGATTGCATAGGTATCATCCGCACTCAGCGTGCCCGCATTGCCGAATGGCATAGAGCGGTTGATATAATCCCATGACGTAGACAGGTAAGGCCAATATGAACCGATTGTTTTAACGGGGTCCTCATCCGCAAGCGTACCAAAGCCACCGGCAAGAACCGGCCAGTTGCCTGAACCTTCTGCAAAGTC